>CAXUND010000001.1:0-48545 GCA_964252445.1 uncultured Acidobacteriaceae bacterium
CAGAGCTCTGCTCGCGGGCTTGGCTTTGGCAGGCTTCGATCAATCGATGGTAATTTACCATGAGTGATGCATCATCCTGAAAAAGGCCGTTGCAGTGGCCCGTTACGTCCTCAAGAATACGGGTGCGGATGGCGTGAGCTCCTCCCACCCGTGCGGCGACCGCAGAGTCGACCAGGCGCTTCTCGCCGTACTCAACCTCTTGCGGGTCTGCCGCTTCGGTGACACCGTCGGTAGTCAGCAGCAGGCAATCCCGGAACGCAGCTGCAGTACGCGATTGTCGTAAACAGCCGAGCTGAACAATCTCAGAACCAGGCTTCCGCCCTCGAGCGAAGTCGCTTTGCCCTCGCGCAGCAGGATAGGGGCGGAGTGGCCTGCGTTCTCATAGCGCAGCAAACCGGTGGTAATTCCAAGTTCTGCATAGAAGAAGGTGATGAACTTCGCAGGCGCGATACTCGAGCAAAGCGCCTGATTCAAGCGCTCGCACAACGCCCCAGGTCCGTTTGCCTGCGGAGCGAACGCGCGAAAGGTCGTTGCGGCTGCGCGGGCAGAAGTCTGGCGAGTCGAGCCATACCAGCAAGAGTATGGGGCGAGTCGCCTTTTCAAAGCGAGGATCGGGTCCTGCGACCGTTACTTACTTCGAGAGGTGACTTCACAAGTTGGGTCGCAAGGCCGGCTTTTCGTCGCGCTTGGTCAGCGGCCGCCTTGCTGGTCTGCGGGCAGCCCCTGCACATGGCTGTTCTTGATCGAGTAGGTGAAATAGATCACCAGCCCAATGATCAGCCACACGATCACCACCTCCCAGGTAAGCAGCGGCAGGTTGAACATGAGGTAGAAGGCGCTCAGGATGCCGAGGATCGGCACAAGTGGTACCAAAGGAGTCTTGAAGGGGCGGTTCAGCTCAGGTTGCCTTAGTCGCAGGATCCAGACGCCTCCGGAGACGATGGCAAAGGCCAGCAAAGTACCCATGTTTACCAGCGCAGAGAGCCGATCTACGTCGAGCAGAGCCGGAAGAAAGGCGACGACCGTGCCCACCACAATGCTCGAGATCCAGGGCGTGCGAAACTTCGGGTGAATGGCGCTTGCCCATTTGGGCAAAAGCCCATCCTTGGACATCGAGAAGAACACGCGCGACTGTCCCAGCAGCATGACCAGCATGACGGTGAACAGGCCGAAGACGGCGCCGACCTTGACCAGGATGCCGCCCCAGGCTACACCGGTCGCATCGATACCAACCGCAACCGGTTCGGCTACGTTCAGTGTGCGGTAGTTAACCATGCCGGTCAGTACCAGCGAGACGACGATGTAGAGAATGGTGCAGATCACCAATGACCCCAGGATGCCAATGGGCATATCCCGGCTGGGATTCTTAGCCTCCTGCGCGGCGGTCGAGACGGCGTCAAAGCCGATGTAGGCGAAGAAGACCGAGGCCGCGCCGGCCGTGATGCCCCCCAATCCAAAGTGTCGATGACCGGTGGAAGGTGGAATGAACGGGTGCCAGTTGACTCGGGCCACCTCAGGGTGGTGAATCAGGAAGCCGATGCCCAGGAAGATGAATACTCCGACGATCACCAGCTTGACGATGACGATCAGCGAATTGAGGTTTGCCGATTCCTTGATACCGATCACCAGAATGGTTGTAACCAGGGCGATGATAAGGAACGCGATGAGATTGAACGCTCCGGTCACATGCGTAAACCCGCTGAGATCGGCGCCGGGGAGAAACGATCCGGCAAGCTGCCAGTGGTAGTGGTGAATCTGCGGGTCGAACGCGAGGTAGATCGATGCGCCGTAGTTATAGCAGAAACGGGCGACTGCAGGCGACGGTGTGTAGCCGACTTGCGCCAGGAGCGAAAGCAGGTAGCCGGACCAGCCGGAGGCGACAGTCGCGGCGCCGAAGGCATACTCAAGCACCAGGTCCCAACCGATGATCCAGGCGACCAGTTCGCCCAGCGTCGCGTAGCCATAGGTGTAAGCTGAGCCGGCGATCGGGATAATCGAAGCGAACTCTGCATAGCAGAGGCCGGCGAAGGCGCAGGTGATGCCAGCCAGCACAAAGGACAGCGCGACCGCCGGGCCCGCGTTTTGCGCGGCCGCATGGCCGGTCAGAACAAAGATGCCGGCGCCGATAATCGCGCCTATTCCGAGGGTGATTAGGTTCAGCGCGCCGAGCGAGCGCTTGAGGGTGTGTGTGCCTTCTTCCGCGGCCTCATATTGGAGCGAAGACAGGGGCTTGGTTGCAAACAGTTTGGCCATGGCGAAGTCTCCTCTGTACGGCTTATATGGACTGTGGATTGCGGCGCGACCAGAACAGGTAAACAGGCATACCCAGCAGGACGATCAGCAGTCCCGGCCAGGTGTACTGGGGTTTGTAGCGGAGGAGAGTCAGGCAGATCCAGGCGGCCATCAAGATATAAATGGCGGGCAGCACGGGATAGCCGAGCGCACGGTAGGGTCGCTCGGCGTCAGGTCGTCGCACGCGCAGCACAAAGAGGCTGGCTATGGTCAACACGTAAAAGATAAGTTCGGCGCAGATGATGTAATCGAGCAGCTGCCCGTAGGAGCCGGAGACGCAGAGGAAGCACGTCCAGATCGCCTGGATGATAAGCGAGGCGACCGGTGTCTTATAAGTCGGGTGTAGCTTTGCAGTAGCCTTGAAAAAGAGGCCGTCCGCGGCCATGGCGTAGTAGACGCGCGATCCGGCGAGGATCAGTCCGTTTGCACAGCCGAAGGTCGAGATCAGGATCGCTCCGGCCATCAGGTATGCGCCCCAGCTGTGGAAGATCTGTTCGAGCACGGCCGTCGCAACGCGGTCCTCCGACGCATACTGAATGCCGCGCGCAAGCACAGACGCTCCATGTAACTCACCTTGAAGCGGCAGCGCGTAGAGGTAGACAAAGTTTGCAGCGATATAGATCGCGAGCACCGTGCCCGTGCCAATGATCAGTGACAGTGGCAGGTTGCGTCTCGGGTTGGAGACCTCGCCGGCAGTGAAGGTGATGTTGTTCCAGGCGTCGGCCGAGAAGAGTGAACCGGTCTGCACGACAGCGAGCAGCGTGAACAGGCCAACCATGGTGACGCCGCCGCCGGACGCGATCGGGTGCAGCGTGTGCAAACCCTGCCAGAAGTTCGCGCCGAAATTGGCAGCGATGGCGGCGTGGTTCGAGCCAAGAGTAAGACCAAAGCCGACCAGCGCTAGCAAAGCGATAGTCTTAGCGCTGGTAAAGATGTTTTGGACCAGCGCGCCCAGCTTGACTCCAAAGATATTTACGAACGTGAGCAGCAGGGTGATCACAATGCCGCAAAGGTTGGCAGTGTTCAGCCCAATGTCCATGTTGCCGAGCACCATGGGGCCGACGGCGAGCGGCGGCACATGGCCCAGATGCAGCAGCCAGTGGGAGGACGAGACCGCCGGGAAGAACACACCCAGAAATTTCCCGAACGCGACACCAACCGCGGCGATGGTGCCCGTCTGGATCACGAGAAACAGCGTCCACCCGTAGAGAAAGCCCCACATGGGTCCGAGGGCCTCGCGAAGATAGACGTACTGGCCGCCGGCGCGGGGCATCATCGCGGCCAGCTCGCCATAGCTCAAGGCGCCGATGATGGTCATGACGGCGGTGACGATCCAGGCGGCGATTAACAACGCCGGCGATCCGGTGACGCGCGCAATGTCCGCCGAGACGATGAAGATGCCGGACCCGATCATCGAGCCCATGACGATGGCCGTCGACGAGAAGAGGCCAAGTCCCTTGACCATCTGCTGGGCCGGCAAAGGCGCGGACTCGGATGCAGCGGGAGTGAGCGTCGTCACAGTTATGAGTTGTTCTACCGGAAAACTGCCAGAAAGTCTTCGGCTATTTTCATTGGAGAGTCATGCTCGGGTCCGTGGGATTTGAACAGCGCCGAGATCACCGCGATCGCGTCCGCGCCCGCGGACCGCACCGCGTGCGCATTGGCTAGGGTGATTCCACCGATGGCGACCAGCGGCTTGCCGGTGAGAGCACGTGCGTAGCGCAAGCCATCAAGCCCGACGACCGGGTCCGGATTCTCCTTCGTAGCCGTGGCGAAGATGGGTCCGATGGCGAGATAGTCTGCCGCCGACGCGTCCGCGGCCTGGAGCTGGGCCGGATTGTGCGTGGATACGCCGATGATCGCATTGGGTCCGAGCAGGACACGAGCCTCATCTGCCGCGGTATCCTGCTGGCCCAGGTGCACTCCATCAAAGCCGGCACGCGTGACCAGATCGGCGCGATCGTTAAGTACCAGCTTCAGTATCGGCGGAGCAGCGACCCGCAGCCATCGAGCGTCCGATAGCAGCTGCGCTTCAGTGCCCTGCTTGTTCCGGTACTGGAGGAGGGTTACGCCGAGCGCACCAAGCCCGCTCCCGAATTCCATCAGCGAGCTTGCACGGCTCTCCGGATCAACCGGCAGAAACGAGTTATCGATGATCGGATACAGCGGGCACTCTATTTTGAACATGCTTTTCTAGCGTAAGTGATTCGCGGTTAGAAAAAGCCTTCGAAAAGGCAGCTCTCAAGTTGCCAAGCCGCTACCATGGCGGTATGCGAAAGGGTGAAGCGGAGCCGCGATGGCCGGCCATAGTCGCGGTGATCGCAATCGGCGCTCTACACCTGTCTTTGCCGGAGGCCCTGACTATCGGCCCGGACTGGCTGTTGCTTGTGGTTGTCTCCGTGCTTGCCACCGCATCGATCCTGGCCCGCAGGCGGGAAAGTTATGCGGCCGCCGAAAGGCTGGGCTACACCATCAGCGCACTGGTCACGCTCGATATGGCCTGGTCACTGTGGCGGCTGGTGGCGGCGCTGCCCGCTCATAGCGAAGCGCCGGGAGACCTGCTGCGGTCAGCAGCCATCCTCTGGGTGACGAATATCCTGGTCTTTGCTTCCTGGTACTGGCGCCTGGATGCAGGGGGTCCGCACGCTCGAGATATGCGGGAAGCGCATACAGAAGGTGCATTTTTGTTTCCGCAGATGACCATAAATCCAGACAAGATCCCGAACAGCGGACGAGGCTGGACGCCTGGGTTCGTCGACTACCTGTTCCTCGCGTTTAACACCAGCACCGCTTTTTCGCCCACCGACGCGCCGATCTTGTCCCGCTGGGCGAAGATGCTGATGATGGTACAGGCCCTGATCTCATTTCTGACGGTCGCGCTGTTGGCTGCTCGAGCGGTCAACATCCTCTAACGAGCGAACGCTGCATGACGAGCGCGTCCAGCGAAGGCGCATAGTAATCCGGGATACGGCCAGTCACTTTGAAGCCGAAGTGCTCATAGAATTTCTGCGCGCCGGTGTTGGTTTCGCAAACCTCAAGCCGCATGGAGCTCGATCCGAGTATGCGCGCGCGCTCTTCCATCCATCGCATCAGTAAACGCCCTGTGCCCTGGCGCCGCGCTCCCGGATCGACGTCAATCGTGATGATGTGCAAGGCCGCCTCGTCGCCGACGCGGACGTTCCTTACGATGCCGAAGCCGAAGATCCGGGCTGAGTCGAGATC
This sequence comes from uncultured Acidobacteriaceae bacterium, assembly GCA_964252445.1. Lineage (GTDB taxonomy): Bacteria > Acidobacteriota > Terriglobia > Terriglobales > Acidobacteriaceae > EB88. Next base: position 5,515 of record CAXUND010000001.1, read on the forward strand.
GTCAGCCGCGACCGCGGTGAAGGTTGTAGGCGACTCCAGGAACCCGCGCAGCTCCGCCTTCGAGTAAGCGATTCCAGGCGCAAAGCACTGACGGTCGAGCGCGTGCAGCCGCTCCAGGTCTTCTGCTGCATACTCCCGTAAACGCACTCGACTACTGGGCCCCACCGTTCGAGGCCGTGGCGGCAGCTGTAGAGCTGGGCTCGATCACCACGCCGTCATAAAGCGATGCACCCACCAGACGGCCACCGCGTGAGTGTACTTCGTGCACGTTCCAGCCCGTCTCCCACCACTTCCATGGCTTGCCGCTGTCGTCGACGCCGAACACAATCGTCGCGGCACGAGAGGAGACGAGAACGCGTTTCAGTTCTTCGTCCCAGTTCAGACCGGTGATGTCTCCGAGAGGCAGGTTGGGCAGCTCTTTCCAGCTCTTACCCGCATCAGCTGAATAGAAGAGGCCTTCGCGGCCACCCACCCAGAGCGTGTGATCGGAAGCAACTGCGAGTGCGTGCACTGCAAGAAGCTTTGGAGGCAGGGCCACTTGCTGCCAGTTCTTGCCCGCATCCTCTGAGACCTGCAGCAGGTCGCGACGCGCAGCAATCACCACCGCATCATACGCATTTACGAACTGGTAAGCGGACGGCAGCAGAGGACCTTCCCAGGTGACTCCCTTGTCCACGCTCTGGTATACGCCCTCGCCAGTCGCCGCGTACCAGTTGCTTCCTGACACGTCGAGCTGGTTCACGCGGGTGTCGATCTGCCCGCCTTTTGTCACCGTCTCCACTTCTTTCCTGACGGCACGCTTCTTGACGTGGGTCACAAGTGTCCTGTGCCCGTGAGTGACGATCTGGCCGATACGCTGCCACTGAACGCCGTTGAAGCTGTAGACGCCGCGTTCGGTCCCGGCGAGCAGAGTGCCATCGGCAGACTGCGCCAGCGCGAAAACATCCCGGCCCTCCAGCCCGGCGCTCTGCTGCTCCCACTTGCGACCTTCATCATGGCTGACAAACATGCCGCCGTAGATCTTGTCGTTCAGAACGCCGGCGTAGAGCGTACCCGGAGTCTTGCGATCCAGCAGCAATGTCTCTACCTGACGCTGGGAGAAACCGGTGTTCGAAGCCTGAAAGTTCTTTCCGCCGTTCTGGCTATCAAGCACGCCGCTGCGATCGGTTGCCAGCAGCAGGTGCTGCGAATCCTTGGGATCGACATAGACATCGTTGATGATGACATCGGCGCCAGTAAGGCGGGTCCAGTCTTTGCCGGCGTTCGCGGTCTTGTAGAGGCCTTCCGTCGTGCCGGCGTACACCACATCATGCACGTTCGGGTCCTGCATCAGCACACGCGTGCGGCGCGCGGTCGACGGGATGCCCTGCACCTTGTGGAAGAGCGCTCCGCCGTTCTCGCTCTTGTAAATGCCGGAGCAGGCGCTCGCATACACGATTGAAGGAGCCGATGGATCAATGATGATCGAGAAGACATCCGAGTCGTCGATCAGCCCTTCCTTGACGTTGGTCCAATGCGCTCCTCCGTCGGTGGTCTTCCAAGGAAGGTGCCAGGTGCCGGCATAGATAGTGTTGGTGTCAACCGGATCAATGGCGACCGACTCAACCTCGTGGATCTCCGTCGAGCCTGCAGGGCTCATCTGCGCCCAGTGTGTGCCGCCGTCCTCGGAGCGGTACACGCCGCCAACCGTGCCCGCAACATAGAGCTTGGGGTTGGACGGCGCCTGGGCCAGCGCGCGTACTGACTGGCCCTCCATGTCAGGCACCGGGGTCCAGCTGATCCCGGCATTGTGCGAGATGTAGATGCCGCCGCCGCGCTCGTCTACCTTCCAGACACCCACCACCAGCGTCTTGGTGTCAGACGCATCGACAAAGATGTTGTCGACGATCAGGTCATCGCTCTTGCCCAGCTTCGCGAGCCGCTGCCAGCTTGAGCCACCGTCCTTGGACTCGTAGATCCAGCTTGACGTGGTTCCCAGGTAGAGGTGACGCGCGTTGCCTGGCTCTGCGGCAAAAGCTCGGGCATCGCCTCCGTCCGGTCCTACCGAGGTCCATTGGATAGCGGATGCGGAGGCGCTGCCCGCCAGCCCGCATAACGCCGCCAGCGTCGCGGCAGGGGCGAGCCATTTTATTGCTGCACGTACGTTCATGTTGTGTGAATTCCCTGCTTTATTGTATCGAGCAAACAGGCTGCCGCCCTTGTTGCTTGTGGTACCTGTGACCGAGGTCACAGAAAAAGGGCTGGCCGATACTGCCGGCCAGCCCTTTTCCGACGGAGCACTCCGCGAGCTACTGTGCGGGAGCTGCTGCCTTCTTGTGGTGGTGCCTTCTGGCGGGAGCCGCAGTACGTGCCTGCGCCTTTACCGTGTCAGAGACTGCCGTGGTTCCCGGCATCTCGCTGTCGAAGCTGGCGCCTGCAGGTACCAGGTAGTTGTCAGCCTCGTTGGTGCCCTTGGTTCCGGTGCGGACCGAGATGCGGGAGGCATCCACGCCCTTCTCCTTCACCAGGTAGTCCTTGGTGTTGACCGCACGCTGGGCTGCAAGCTTCGCAGGATCCATCGCGGCCATCTTGTGCTTGCCCTTCCTGCCCATGGGGGCTTCGGACGGGGCTGCATTGCCGACCACGGTGAGGGAAGCATCCGCGGAGCGCTGCAGGTTGAGAGTGACATCGTCAAGGCAGGCCTTGGCTTCGTTGTCGACACGGGCCGGACGCCTCTTGTCACGATCGAAGGTGATCGCGCAGAGGGTCTGAACCTTTGGCGCCGGCGGTGCAGGTGCGTTGATGGTGACCGAGGTAGTGGTCGTCGCGGTCTGACCCTTGTCATCAGCAACGTTGCAGGTGACGGTGATTGAACCGGCTGGTGCGCCGCTGGTGGACAGGGTCGCTGTGTTCGAGGTGCCGTTGATGCTGCCTGCAGAGGCCGAGTAGCTGTAGGTCAGCGGACGGTTCTGGGGGCTGACGCCGACAGCGGTGATGGTCGAGCTGTCACCCGGGTTCAGGCTGGTCGGGTTGGCGGAGCAGGAGATCGTCGGCGGCTCAAACTGCTTGACGGTGAAGTTCGCAGTGCAATCTGCAAACTGACCGGGCTTGGTGCCTTCGCTGACGTGACCAGTAACGGTGTACTGGCCCGGAGCCAGGCTGCCGGTAGCAACTGTCCCGGTTGAGGAGTCGCCGGTCACTGTAACGCCCTGACCGCTCCAGGTATAAGTCGCGGTCTTCTTGGGATTCAGGTTGGAGGCTGTACCGGTGATGGTGACCGGGTCGCCGGGGTACACAGTTGCTGGGTTTGCCACGCAGGAGTAGGTAACCGGAGGCGGTGGAACGATGTTGCCGAACTTGAACAGTAAACCTGTGCTCAACTCCGCCGAGTCAATGTTGGCGCGACCGCCGGTGATGGCTTGCGGGCCAAAGTCCGCATGCATGTAGGTGTAGTCGGCCTGGAAGAGCCGGATGCCGAGGTGGTGATTAAAGAAGGGCGTGTCGTAGTCAAGTCCGCCGCCCACCTTGAGGACCGGGCCCCAGGTGTAACCGTGATAGACGAACCCATTGGCGTTCGGACCGCCGACGCGAGCTCCGCCGGCAAGTGCATGACCGAAGGGTGTAACTCCCTGGCTGGTGGGAAAGCGGGCGATCAGTCCAGCCATGGCCGTCTGGAAACCGTCGTTCTGACCTAGTTCGTGGTTCGCGTACTCGAGTACACCGCCAACATACTTGTTGGCAAAGTAGGCGACGCTGCCGATCGCACCATAGTCCACTGCGCCATAGCGCGCGGGGTATGGAACATTTGCTGCATCGAAGGTGGTCACGGTCCCGTGCGGAGCAAGGTATGAGTAACCCGTGAATACGTCAATCCGTGACACTGGAGGGGCTACGGGAGCAGTCGGTGCGGTCGGTGTGGCCTGCGCGTGCAGGCTCGTTACTCCGAGCCCCACGGCACATCCGACCGTTAGCACCCGGCCCAGAGATTGAAATGGACTGCGATACATGCGTCTATCCTCCAAAAACTATCTTGAAAATCCGACAAAGTGAAAACTGATGCGCGGGAGCCTTAGCGCCATAGAACGGTCTGTGGCCAGCGAGATGAACATACCACATGCTCACTAGCTTAGTGCACGATATTGCTCTTAAGTTGCCTGAATGGAGCTTTTTCTATAACTACCCGGCAGCCAGGAAGAGGGAAGAAAACGTGAAGGTGAACTGTCCGTGGGAGGAACAAACAGCGCCGGCTAAAATGCTTCGACATAGCGCGGGATGAACATCAACCCAGGTTGAGGATCGCTCCCAGATGTCCGATTGAAGCCAATGCGGGCCGCGCATGCCGAGAAAGGGAAACGATCACGAACGTTGAAGCGAGACTGCTCCTGGATAGTTCCTCGCGGTCGCCCGGTCACCGATGTCACCACCTGCTTCGTAACTCGTAAACGGCGCATTCTCGGTCGGCCTGGTGGGAGAGTTCAGGTACGGTCACTCGAGCGCAATGATGGCGGCGAAACGCGACATGGTTCGGGTGGCCTGGAGCCGGACCCGCTACCCTGCTGCTTCTGATGTCCTGCGGGCTCGGCTCTCTCCACCAGCGCGTCGCTGGTGCCGTTTGACTTGACAAGACTCTCGACCACATCCGGCGGCGGGATATTCCGGCGCGAGAGCTAGCTGAGGTTCAGTGCTCGACGCATCGTGCCTTTTTCGCGTTGGATCTTTTCCTGCAGAAGCGTGAAGGCGTAGAGCAGCTGCTCCGGTCGAGGCGGGCAGCCGGGCACGTAAATGTCCACAGGAACGATCTGGTTGACGCCCTGCACGATCGCATAGTTGTTAAACACGCCGCCTGAGGTGGCGCAAGCGCCCATCGATATCACCCACTTGGGCTCGGGCATCTGGTCATACAGGCGCCGAATCACCGGCGCCATCTTGTTCGAAACGCGCCCGGCGATCACCATCAGGTCAGCCTGACGCGGAGACGGCCGGAACACTTCAGCGCCGAAGCGCGCCAGATCAAACCGCGACGCACCCATCGACATCATCTCGATGGCGCAGCAGGCCAGGCCAAAGGTCATCGGCCAGACGGAGCTCTTCCGCACCCAGTTGATGGCCGAGTCGAGCGAGGCCAGCAGCACGCCCTCGGGCTGTTCCTCGCCAAAGCTCACCTCGCGCAGCTTCTCCCGGTTTCTGCCCGTGCTTTCAAGCGCGCCGAAAAAGTACTTGTCCTTGAGATCCTGCCCCGCTGTAGCCATACCTCCACTATAACGCCGCTCGGACACCGTGATGGGAGTGCCTTCACTCTGTAAACATTTGTGTTTACCGTGAAATATGTAAAAGTAAACGCGAGGCTGTATCCAAGCACAGACCGTACAGATCCAGCTCGGTTGACTTTTCTTCCCTAGGAGCTTCTATGCGCAACTGGTCACTCCGGCTGCTTCTTCCAACGTTCCTCATCTGTGCTTGTTTCTCAACCGGCGCCTGTCGAGCCCAGGGTGCGGATGTCTCGACCTCGTCCGCCTCTGCCGGAGCCACGCAGGCGGCAGCCTCGCAGGCAGACCGCGTTACCAAGCTTGAGGCAGCGGTGGTTGACGCCAAATCCTCGGCCGATAACGGCTGGATGCTGGTGAGCGCGGCCCTGGTCCTGCTCATGACCGGTCCCGGACTGGCACTTTTCTACAGCGGCCTGGTTCGCAGGAAGAATGTCCTCGGCACCATGATGCAAAGCCTGGCCATGATGGCCATTATTACCGTGCTCTGGGCAGTGGTGAGCTACTCCCTGGCATTTGACTCCGGCTCCGCCTTCCTCGGCGGCCTGGACCACCTCTTTCTCAAGGGTGTCGGCCTGGCGCCGGACCCGGATTATGCCGCCACGATTCCGCTGCAGACCTATATGGTCTACCAGCTCATGTTTGCGATCATCACTCCGGCGCTGGTCACCGGCGCTTTCGCCGAGCGAATGAAGTTCAGCGGCATGGCCCTGTTCCTGACCCTCTGGTCGATTGTCGTCTACTCGCCCATGGCCCACATGGTGTGGGGTAAGGGCGGGCTGCTGAATGCTTCGCTCGGCGGCAAGTTTCCCACCCTCGACTTCGCTGGCGGAACGGTGGTCCACATCACCTCAGGCGTCTCAGCGCTGGTCTGCGCGCTCTACCTGGGCAAGCGGGTCGGCTATCCCCGCACGCCGATGGCGCCTCACTCCGTCGTCCTCAGCATTATTGGCGCCTGCCTGCTTTGGGTCGGCTGGTTCGGCTTCAACGCGGGTTCCGCGCTCTCGGCCGGCTCGCTCGCGACTAGCGCCTTTGTGAACACACACTTCGCGGCGTCAGCGGCGGCGCTGAGCTGGGCGGCGGCCGAGTGGATCCGCAATGGCAAGCCGTCGGCACTCGGCGTCATCTCGGGTGCAGTTGCGGGCCTGGTGGCCGTCACGCCCGCCTCCGGCTTCGTCCAGCCTATGTCGGCGATCGTGATCGGTCTTCTCGCCGGCGTGGTCTGCTATTTCATGGTGATCAAGGTGAAGAACATCTTCGGCTACGATGACTCGCTCGACGCTTTCGGCGTGCACGGCGCAGGCGGAACGCTCGGAGCCATCCTTACCGGGCTGTTTGCATCGAGCGCGATCAACCCGATCTTCAAGGATGCGAAGGGTGTGGTGCTGCCTTCGGGGGCGATTGAGGGCAACTGGCACCAGGTGCTCAACCAGCTGGTCGGGGTCGTGATCGCCTGGGTGCTATCAATTGTCGGCACCTTGGTGCTGCTCAAGCTGGTGGACGTGACAGTCGGCTTGCGCGTCTCTGTCGATGACGAGGCCGAGGGGCTCGACCTTTCGCAGCACGGCGAGGAAGGCTACGACTTCGCCGCCTGAGCGCTCTTTGAAGCCGGAACCAGCCTGATAAGCTGAGGCTGATCGGCATCGATTGCCGCACTGTTGCCGGACTGTTGCCGCACCTAGCACGCACCAGGAAACGCCAGGACACAGCATGCAGAAGATAGAAGCAGTCATCCAGCCCTCAAAGCTCGACGCCGTCAAAGACGCGCTGCTTGAGGTAGGCGTCGAGGGCATGACCATCCTCGAAGCACGCGGTCATGGCCGCCAGAAGGGCCACACCGAGTTTTACCGTGGCCGTGAATACACGGTCGACCTGCTGCCGAAGATCAAGCTGGAGCTGGTTGTTCCCGACGAACTGGTCGACAAGGCAGTGGATGCGATCGTCGCCTCGGCGCGCACCGGCAAGATCGGGGACGGCAAGATCTTCATCTCGCGCATCGACGAGGCCATTCGCATCCGCAACGACGAGCGCGGAGGCACGGCCCTCTGAGACCATGAACATCTCTCCGCAGCTGCGAACGTCCAGGCGCATTGGCGATGCCGCGGAGTCACGCGCATGAAAGCAGAGGCGCCCGAGCACGAACGGCTGCGTCTGCAGACCCAGAATGAGGTCGCCTCGCTGCGTGACTCATTCAAGCGCACCGGAGATGGAGGCGCGACTATCCGCCGCCGCTCCCAGCAGGTGGAATCCGTCATCCGCCAGCTGTGGGCGGAGTGCACTGCCGCGGTCGCCGCCGAACCGATCCCGATCGCCCTGGTCGCGACCGGGGGGTTCGGGCGCAAGGAGCTCTTTCCCTTCTCTGACGTTGATGTCCTCTTCCTCTGCGCTACGGATGCGGTTGAGCGCGAGTTCCACGAGACCATCCGCGCCTGCACCCAGGCCATGTGGGACGTCGGACTGCGGGCCAGCCCCGCTACCCGCACCCTGAAGGAGTGCGACAAGGTCGATCCCGACAACCTCGAGTTCACTATCTCGCTGCTGGAGCGGCGCATGTTGTGCGGGGACCGCGCTCTTTATGACAGACTCGAATCCGAACTGCTGCCGTCGGCGGCGCTGCGGGAAGCCCGGGTCATCCTCGAGAATGTAGCGCAGATGGCGCGCGCGCGCCATGCCAAGTACGGCAACACCATCTTTCACCTGGAGCCCAACATCAAGGAGTGCCCCGGCGGCCTGCGCGACTACAACCTGGCCCAGTGGCTCACTCTGCTCAAAGAACTGCAGGAGAAGAAGAGTTGGCCGCGCGCCTCCTCTGCTGCGATCGCCACCGTGCACAATGATCTTGAGTCGGCTTTCGACTTCCTGGCCGCGACCCGCTGTTTTCTCCACTTCCGCAGCTGTCGCGACGATAATGCGCTCGACTGGCACGCCCAGGACGAGGCGGCGGCCGCAAGCATTGGTCTTGAAACGCGCGGCTCTGTGAATACCGCCTACTGGATGCGGACCTACTATCGACACGCCCGCCAGATCAGCCGCCGGGCCAATCTGCTGCTCGACGATCTCCCGCATGCACAGCGCTCCTTTTATAAGCCGTTTCGGCGCAAGCGCAGCGCCATCGCGGGCACCGCTTTCTTCGTCGAAGACAATCGCATTTCACTCGAAGAAGGGGTTGCGCTTGGCGGCACCACCTCGGCGTCCGACGCCGAATCGCTGCTTCGCGTCTTCGGCCTGGTGGCCAATCACGGCTACAAGTTCTCGCAGGATGCGGAAGAGCGCATTGTGGAAGCGCTCCCTGCGCTGGCCGTACAGGCGCCGGAAGGGCCCTTTCTTTGGAACTGCCTCCGCGATGTGCTGCTTGGCCCTTTCGCTGCTCACGCCCTGCGCACCATGCATGCGCTCGGGCTGCTGGAGCTGATCGTGCCTGAGTTCCATGGCATCGACTCACTGGTGATTCGTGACGCCTACCATCGCTACACCGTCGACGAACACACCTTCCTGGTGCTTGAGAACGTGCACGCCCTGCGCCTGCCGCACCATGATTACGAGAAGCGCCTGGCAACGCTTCTGCCGCAGCTGGACCGTCCGGATCTGTTCTTCCTGGCGCTGCTGATGCATGATACGGGCAAGGCCCGGCGCAATGGCGACCACTCCAGCCAGAGCGTGGAGCTGGCGGAAAGCCTCTTTGCGCGGCTCGAGTTTGATCCGGAAGAACAGGAGATCGTTCGCCGCATCATCACCATCCATCTGGAGATGTCGCTAGCCATGCGCCGCGACATCTTTGATCCGGAGAACATACGCGACTTCGCCTCGCGGGTGGGATCCCAGCAGCAGCTGAAGATGCTCACCCTGCTGACCTACGCCGACGTGAAAGCGGTCAATCCTGACGCGCTGACACCCTGGAAGGCAGAGAACCTCTGGCAGCTCTACATCGCGGCTGCTAATTTCCTCGACCGCAGCATCGACGAGGCTCGCTACCACGTGGACGAGGACCCCGGTCTGCTCAACCGCATCGTTGCGCTCGTTCCGGATCGGGCGGCGGAGTTGCGTTCCTTCCTTGAGGGCCTGCCGCAGCGATATCTCGAAACCAGGCTGCCGGAGCAGATCCGCAACCACTTCGAGATGGCCATGGCTCTGGATACGCCAGGGGAGCCGCCGGTACAGGTCGCCTTTCGTACGCTGCGCCAGTTTTCTGAGGTTACCCTGATCACTCGCGATCGCCCGCTCCTGTTCGCTGACATCGCGGCGGTGCTTTCTGCATGGGGGATGAACATAGTGAAGGCAGACGCCTTTTCAAACGCCGCCGGCATCATTCTGGACAGCTTCCAGTTCACCGACCCTTTCCGCACGCTCGAGCTCAACCCGGGCGAGGGTGAACGCTTCCTGAACAGTATCCGCAAGGTGGCCGCGCGGCAGATGACTGTAGAAAAGCTGCTGAACTCCAGGCGGAGGCAGGCGACTCGAACGGAGGTCGCGACGGCCTTCCACTTCGATGACAGCTCCTCGACCCACAGCACGCTGCTGCAGGTGGTGGCTCCCGACTCACCGGGCCTGCTGCGCGATGTGGCCACCAGCATTGCCGAATGCGGATGCAGTATCGAGGTTGCGCTGATTGATACAGAAGGCGAGACGGCGATCGACGTCTTCTACCTGACGCACTCCGGGCAGAAGCTTACCCCCGCAAGCCAGGTCTGCCTGGCTGAAAAGCTTGAGGCGTACCTGTAGCGCATACTTTTGACGACTTATTTTATTTAGCGATGCGGGTTCCGCGGGTACACTCTCAGAGGCCTGTACCGGTTCGTAGACCCACTTTCTCCTGGAGCACTCCACCTGACCCTGCCCCTGCCTATCCTTCGGCGTCGCCGCATGCTCGCCCTGCTCGCCGCCGTCGGACTCGCTGCCGTGGCCGGTCACGCGCAGGATTTGCCCGCTGCGCCCTTTTTCCAGAATGCTGCTGCGGTGCGCGTGACGCAAGCGTCTGCTCGCGAGCTGCGCTTTCCGGGCGCAGAGTTCTTCCTGCCCCAGTCGCGCGGCTCCAGCCCCTCTGGTGTCTCCCCGGAAGAGCGCCAGGCGTCGGCGGAATCGGTGACTATGTTTCCGCACCCGGATACAGTCCCCTACTTCATCGCAGGCCAGGCCAACGTTATCTTCCAGGCCCATCCCGGGTTTCATTCCGCCTACCAGGGGCAGAACAGCTTTCGCAACGGCGGTGAGTACAAGACCTCGATGATCGGCACGCTTTACCTCGGCTACCAGCCGATCCACACTGCCCGCTTTGCCACCGATTTCATCCTGGATGTAGAGAGCGCGGGCGGGCGCGGGCTGAGCGAAGCTCTAGGCCTAGCCGGCTTCACTAATCTTGATGTGGTACGGAATCCCAATCTCGGCTCAGCGCCATACCTGGCGCGCTACGAGGTTCACCAGGTCCTCGGCCTCACCACCGAGACCGCTCCTGCGACCCGCGGCCCTTTTGCGCTCTCCACCGACCTGCCGGTCCGCCGTTTTGAGCTGCGCGCCGGAAAGATGAGCACCGTCGACACGTTCGACCTGAACACCGCCGGATCAGACTCTCACCTGCAGTTCACCAACTGGGCGATCGACAACAACGGTGCGTACGATTACGCCGCCGACACCCGCGGCTACACTACCGGCGCCATCCTCGAGTACGACGACCGCAGCTGGAGCGCGCGCTACGGCGTGCTCGGCATGCCGACGGTCGCCAATGGCATCACCATTGACTACGCTTTCCGCCGTGCGCGGGGGCAGAACGCAGAGTTTGAGCTTCGCCGCTCACTGCTCCCGGGTAAAGCCGGCGCCTACCGTGTACTCGGCTTCATCAACACTGCGAATATGGGCACATACCGCGATTCTATCGATCGTTATCTGGCCGGCCTCGAGTCCGTGCCCACGATCATCAGTACGCGCCGCCAGGGTACGGTCAAGTACGGCTTCGGCTTTAACTTCGAACAGGCGGTGAGTACATACCTGCGCTTCTTCGGCCGCTTCGGATGGAACGAAGGGCAGAAGGAATCCTTTGCCTACACTGAGATCGATCAGACCTTTCTCGCGGGCGCGGACTACCAGCTTGGCCGCTGGCATCGACCGAGCGATAAGATCGGCTTGGCCGTGGTCACCAATGCCATCAAGCGTGACCACCAGCAATACCTGGCGCTCGGGGGCCTCGGCTTTCTGCTCGGGGACGGCCGCCTGAACTACGCGCGCGAAGACATTGAAGAGGGCTATTACACATTGCACACCTGGCGGGGCCTCTTCTTCTCACTGGGGCTGACCCACATCGATCATCCCGGGTACAACCAGGACCGGGGTCCGATCTGGGTGCCTTCTGTTCGCGCGCACGTGGACTTCTAAGCAGACCCGAAGGGGAGTCTTATGAACGATGAGGAACATAGACTGGCCGAGGTCCTGGCCGAAGTCCTCGCCGAGTTGTCGGCGCGAGAACCGATCTTCCATCGGCCCGAGCATGGCACCACTCGCAGGGATTTCGAGCGCATGACCGCAGAGGATTTCTGGGAGACTGGAGCTTCCGGCCGCATTTACACTCGCGCCTTTGTGCTCGAGGAGCTAGAAAAACGGCATGCGGTCCCGCACGATGATGTCTGGGAAACCGCCGGCTTTGCCTGTCGCAGATTGGCGGAACAGGTCTATCTGCTTACGTATACCCTTCTCCAGAACAGGACCCGCCTCACTCGTCGCGCCACTATTTGGGAGAGCACGGCGGACGGCTGGAGGGTCCTCTACCACCAGGGGACAGTGATAGCAGGATGAGTGAGCAAGAAAACGAAGAGTGCAGCTTGGAGGGGAAAAAACTTTAGGTTTGGAGGCGAGGAGCGCGGGTGAAAGGGCGCTCCCCGCTGGCCGGTCTGGCTAAACTCCTGATCCGAGTGGGGTCTGAAGGTGCTTAGCGGAGCGGACCGGCGGCAGTGCCCTAGCTAAAGGGAACGCAGATAGCCGGCTGGCTCGCGATCCTTTTTTCACTGCAAGTATGTTTGCGATGCAGGGCTGAAGTTTCCGCTGCTGTGCTGGCCATGCCGAGTGGCCGAGTGCAGTAGCTGCAGAAAGTGAGGTGTGCCGACAGGCTGAACCGCGATGGCGGCGCGAGCGAAGGTCGTGCATGCGTGGTCGTAATCATGGCATTCTCCTTCTGTCAAAGAATGGCGTGAGGAGACCGGTAGGCTTTCGTCCCGCAAGCTCCACAGATACCGGAGTTGCTGCTTCCTGCTTTGGAAGGCTGTCTGGAGAGCCGTGCCAGCTGTGTCCCGCTACATATACATGATGCACCCGTTTCGACCATAGTTTGCAACATTTGGGAAATTTTCCCGAAATGGGAACTTTATGGGCAACCAAAAGGTTCGTCTTCTGCATAGGCTTGTCAAACTTCCTCTGCTGGAATCGTCAGGACCCGGTTACACAACTCTTACACCACCCGCCTGCGCTGCCCTGCTAGGCTCTCCAAAGGATTGAAGTTCCCGGAGGGTTTGAAAGACATGGCAGTCGAAGCCGTAGATTTGAGCGAGGAAACAGCGCGGCCCGCGGGTAGCGTATCTGCTGCGCCGGTCGTCAGGGCCAAGCGCCAGCACTGGACCACCATCACTGGCGATCGTCAGCTTCCGGTCCTCGGACGGGAGACGCAATCCGGCTCAGTAAGCTGGGTGACCTCCATCTTCATGGCACTGTTTCATGTCGGCGCCGTGGCTGCGCTCTTCATGTTTACCTGGAAGGCTCTGGCGTGCGCGGTTGTGCTTTATGTGCTCGCCATCAACGTCGGCATAGGCATGGGCTACCACCGCCTCCTGACTCATCGCGGTTACAAGGTTCCACGTTGGCTTGAGTACGCGATCTCCATTTGCGGCACCTTGGCGCTGGAGGGCGGTCCGATCTTCTGGGTGGCCACGCACCGGGTGCACCATCAGCACTCAGACCAGCCCGGCGATCCGCATTCGCCGACCGAAGGCACCTTCTGGGCGCACATGGGCTGGATTCTATCCGGCCAGTCGCTGCACACGGAGACTGCAATCCTGGCCCGCTATGCGCCTGACCTCAGCCGCGACCGCTTCTACCTGTGGCTATCGAAGTACCACTGGATCCCGCTGACAACCGCGGGCTTAATCTGCCTTGCAGTTGGCGGTTGGCCGGCGGTCTTCTGGGGCGTCTTCCTGCGCGTGACGCTCGGCCTTCATGCTACCTGGCTGGTCAATTCGGCAACCCATCTTTGGGGTTCGCGCCGCTTTGAAACCCGTGATGAGTCGCGCAACAACTGGTGGGTAGCCCTGTTAACCGGCGGCGAGGGCTGGCACAACAACCACCACGCGCATCCGGTGTCCGCGCGGCACGGCTTGAAGTGGTACGAGTTTGACCCGAACTACTACGGCATCTGGGTGCTCAAGCAACTCGGACTTGCTCGCGACATCAAGATCGCCAAATTTGATCCCCGAAACCCTAAGCCCGCCGGCGCCGCCTAACCCGCCAAGCTGTCAAAGGTTCAGCCCGCCTCCTATACTCACCTTAGGAGGCGGGCTTTTTAATGCGCATCACTCGCAGACGCCCGGCGATTGCTCTCTTCATCCTGCTTGGCTGCCTTCTGGTCGGCCTGGCCATCACCCTCAATGTCACCTGGATCATCTTGAACTGGCGTCGGCTGGTACCGATGGTGCTCGGTGTTCCTGTCTTTCTGCTGCTGATTGCCGGCGTCGTGCTCAATACTATCTTTCTGGTTCGCGAAGTCCGCCGCAACGAACGCCACGATTCTTTCCTGAACGCCGTCACCCACGAGCTGAAAACACCTATCGCTTCGATCCGCCTCTACCTTGAGACACTGCAGCGTCGCCAGGTGCCGGAGGAGAAACGGCAGGAGTTCTACGCGGTGATGCTTTCGGACGCGGATCGCCTGCTCTCTACCGTCGAGCAGGTGCTTAAAGCCGGCGAGCTGGGCCAGCGTGCCGGCAGGCAGACGCACGAGCAGGTCGATCTATCATCGCTTGCTGCCTCGGTCATCGCCACTGCGCTGCAGGGCCAGCACTTGCCGCATGAAGCCATCCTGCTCGAGACGCCGACCGGAGCGGGTGCGCCTATCCTGGTTAAGGGCAGTCCGGAGGACCTGAGCACCGCTCTTCAGAACCTGCTGACCAACGCCATCAAGTACTCGCCGGATCCGGTGCGCGTGCGCGTTCGACTGAACGCCACGGAGGATTTGGTCAGCCTGGAGGTCATGGACCAGGGCATCGGCATTGGTGCAGCTCATCTCAAGCACATCTTCAAGCGTTTCTACCGGGTACCGGCACGGAACGTTCTCCGCACCAAGGGTACGGGCCTTGGCTTGTTTATCGTGCGCAGCATCGCCCGCCAGCACGGTGGAGACGCCTTCGCGTCCAGTGCAGGTGAAGGGCATGGCGCGACCATCCGCCTGCAACTGCCCCGCTACCTGCCGGAGCCTGCCACCGAGACCAAACACGCTCCTCTGGCGAGCCAGGCATGAACACGAGCCGCATCCTCGTCGTCGAGGACGAGCTCCACCTGGCGGAAGGGCTGCTGTTTAACCTGCAGGCAGAAGGTTACGAGGCGACGCTGGCGCTCGATGGCGAAGCCGCGCTGGCGCAGATCAGCGACAGGGCTGCGGCGGATGAGGCGTTCGACGCCATGCTCCTGGACGTCATGCTTCCCGGCAGGAGTGGATTTGAGGTAGTCGCCGATCTGCGCGCCCGCAAGAACTACATACCGGTACTGATGCTGACCGCTCGTGGACGGCCGGAGGATATTCTCAGCGGGCTGGAGGCGGGCGCGGATGACTATCTTGCCAAGCCTTTTGACCTGGGCATCCTGCTCGCTCGCCTGAAGGTGATGCTCCGGCGTGTGCATTGGCAGAACCTGCCCACCGTTGCTGATACCGCGCCCGAGTTCCCTCGAACGTACGAGTTTTCCGGGCGCGTGATCGACTTCGCCCAACTTGAGTTGCGTGCCAAAAATGAGCGCATTCGACTTACACTGATGGAAGCCGACTTCCTCCGGTACTTATCGCTCAACCCCGATCGCATCATCTCGCGCAAGGAACTGCTGGAGCAGGTTTGGCGAATGCATGAGGATACCGACACCCGCGCCATCGACAACTTCGTGGTTCGCTTGCGCCGGTACTTGGAGGACGAGCCTGCCGCGCCGATCTACCTCAAGACCGTGCGCGGCGTCGGCTACCGATTCCTGCCCTTTGGCGAGTAAACTCGGAGACTAGATGCGCATTCTCACCCGCTACATTCTGCGCGAGATTCTGTCGCACGCGCTGCTTGGCGGCCTGCTGTTTACCTTCGTCCTGTTCACGCGGGACTTGGGGCACTTACTTGAGCTGATCATCCGCAACTCTAGCTCGGCGCTCTCGGTCTTCAAAATTTTCCTCTTCATGCTGCCGAATATGTTTACCGTCACCATCCCGATGGCGGTGCTGGTAGGCGTGCTGCTGGGTCTGAGCCGGCTGGCAGCAGACTCCGAGATCACCGCGATGCGGGCATCCGGAATCGGGGTCTGGAGCTTTGTGCGTATTGCGGCGATGGTGGCCATTGCCGCGTGGATCGTGGGCCTGGCGAATACTGTCTACTTCGCGCCTCGTGCCTGGGCTTCCATGCTTGCCCTTGAGGACGACCTGAAGAACTCTCAGGCCTCCTTTGAAGTGCAGCCCCGCGTCTTCTATGAAGACTTCAAAAACATCGTGCTTTATGTCGACGACGTGCGCGCCGGCACCGGCGCCGCGCGCTGGCACAAGGTATTCCTCGCCGACTTAACCGACTCCGCAGCCCCGCGCATCACCACAGCTGAAGATGCAACCGTCGTGAATGCGCCCGCAGAGCGCGCGCAGGATGACCTGGTCATGATGCGCCTGCATGGCGGCACCGAGCACCAGACTGATCCCAAGGATCCGAACGCATACAACGTCTCCACCTTTGATCGCACCGATCTGCCGCTTAAGTCCACGGCGGATGACACGCGCTCCGGCCGGAATGCTTCGCCCGTCCTGGCGATGACCAACTCCACTTTGCGCGAGAAGGAGAACGATGTTAATGGACGCTGGTACCAGATTGAGCTTCAGAAGCGGTTTTCCTACCCGGCAGCCTGTTTGGTGCTGATGCTGGTGGGCGTACCGCTCGGCATGAGCTCGCGCCGCGGCGGGAAAAGTGCAGGCTTTGTGCTCACTATCGTTCTCGTCTTCATCTACTACTTCCTGTCGTCGACCGGCGTTGCGCTCGCCCGCCAAAACAAGCTGCCTGTGGTGGCGGGTGTCTGGGCAGCAAACATTCTCTTTGGAGTCGCAGGACTCGTCTTACTCGAACGGATGGGACGCCGGGGAACCCACCTCCCCTCGATCTTCAGTCTCGCCGGCTGGTCCCGGCAGGCGAAGGCCGAGCCCTCCGCACCTGCCGCCGGACCCGTCGAGCCGCGGCGCCGCGAACAGCGCCAGCGCCCCACCCGCAGTCACTTCCCTCTTATTCTTGATGACTATGTCATCCGCGAGTTCATCAAGACCTTTGCGCTCGTTCTGGTCACATTCGTGATGCTGATGCTGCTGTTCACCTTCTTCGAGCTGCTCGGAGACATCATCCGCAATCGAACGCCCTTCATCACCGTCGGGGAGTACCTGGTCGACCTTAGCCCCAGCATGATCTACACCATCGCGCCACTCTCGGTGCTGATCGCGGTTCTGGTGGTCTTCGGCAGCCTGAATCGTTCGAACGAACTTACGGCGATGAAGGCGACCGGCATCAGCCTCTACCGCATCGTCGTTCCTATCCTGGCGATTGCCTCGGTGTTGGCAGTGAGCCTGTTCGCCTTCGACGAAACGTACATTCCCACCGCCAATCGTAAGCAGGAAGCGCTGCGCTCGATCATCAAGGGCAAGCCGGCGCAGACATTTCAGCGGCCTGATCAGAAGTGGATCTTCGGCGCGGAAAAGCCGGACGAACCGAACCACATCTTCTACTACCAGTTATTCGATTCCGATAAAGACAGCTTCGGAAACATCAGTATTTTTGAATTCGCTCCCAACACTTTTACCCTGAGCCGACGTATTTTCGCCTCGAGCGCGCACTGGGAGCCGCGCATTCACCAGTGGGTTTTTGAGCACGGCTGGGAGCGCACCTTCTCCGGCGTCGAAATACAAAGCTACCGCCCCTTTGAAGTGAGTACCTTCGCCGGCATCCACGAGCCGCCAGGCTACTTTAAGAAGGAGACACGACAGTCTTCAGAGATGAGCTTTGTCGAGCTGAACCACTATATCGGCGATCTGCGACAGAGCGGCTTCGATACCATGCGACTTAGAGTGGCGCTCAACCATAAGCTGGCTTATCCGCTCATCACGCTGGTGATGGCCGTGCTCGCGGTGCCCTTTGCATTGTCGATGGGGCGCAGCGGATCGCTGGCCGGGATCGGCGTCGCCATCAGCGTGGCCATTGCCTACTGGGTGGTTGCCGGAACGTTTGAGGCGATGGGGAACGTCAACATGCTGCCGGCGCTGTTCGCCGCCTGGTTTCCGGATGTACTTTTCGCGCTGGCCGGCAGTTACCTGCTGCTTCGAACGCCTACCTGAGAGCTTTGCTCAAGCGCCAGAACCGCATAGCCGGTAGCCGCATCGCTCATAAAGCGGCCGACATCGGTTTCCGGGTTCCGCTCCTTGTTGATGGAGGAAGCATACCAGGGTCCGTCCGGACTCTGATGCTGCTCAAGCCAGGCGAGCCCGTGCCCGAGTGAAGCCTTTTGCTCCGGGCTGCCTGAAGCCTCAAGCGCGAGCGCGACCAGCGCGGTGGCATAGCCGTCGCTTACAGAGGCCTGCGGAGTCTTATCGGTGCGTTCGCGTACTTCGAGCGAAGCCAGTCGCCAGCCGCCGTCCGCCTGCTGCAAAGCCTCTATCTTGCGCAGCAGCTCCCCGCGCTCGGGCGCAGTAAGCAGCGCGGGCGCGTCTGCCGCGGCCCACAAGACATACAGCTGATTCAACACGGGCTGCGCTGCAAAATGCGCACGCAGATACTTCGCCAGCAGTGCGAAGTGACGCCGGTCCTGGGCAGTCCCGGCAAAGATAGCGGGCACGGTGCCGGCCTCCAGCATGAGCATCGCCGCACCCTGGTATGCGGAGTCGGACGACTCCCAGGGCGCCAGATGGAAATCCTGCCATAGCCAGCCGCCAGCATTTTCGCCTGCCTCGAGTTGCAGGGCCCAGGCGGCATCTAGGGCGGTGCGGGTGACCGGCCGCAGATGACCCGCCCGCTTGTCGTAACTCGCCAGGATGACCGCATTCAGTACGGCCTCGGTCGAGTGCGACTCGGCCGTCTTGCCTGGTCCCGCTTCAGCATCGGAGTAAAACGGCACCATGTCGGACCAATGACTCACGCGCTGCTCGATGTTGTTGAGCAGGACCTTCTCGGGTGCCGCGGTTTCTTCGGCCAGGTCCTGGCTTAATAGGGGGCGCGCCAGCGCGTACGGCAAAACCGTGTGGCAGGAGATGCAGATGGTACCGTGGTCGCGCCTGGCCGCCGGCCACTGTTGCCACCAAACTTCCCGGCTGTCCAGGTAGCGGGCCGCGGCCGCACGATCCCATGCAGTCGAGGCCGGCGCGCCCTGAACTACCGGCGTTCTCAGCCATACTGCCAGTGCGGAAGCGGAGGCGGCAAAGATAAGCATGGACGTCGGGAAATTCAAGCAGAGTGCCTCTCTACCGGCAGATTACACCTACGACGCTCCCCTACCTAGTTCCTGTTTACCGCGGCGTTCGCTGCGGTCTGAGCCAGCGCCTGCGCGAACCGTGGATCCTTGCGCACCGATTCTAGTTGTTTGTCACTGCGAAGGTTGTCTGCGTCGGCATAGCCGTTCTTGATTGCGCTGGAAAGATAGTTCAGCGCATCATTGCGATGACCGGCGACTGCAGCCATGCAGGCGAGGTTGTACCAGGTCGAAGAGGTGTCGCCCTTTGGCAGCAGACTGATCGCGTGGATCGTTTCGAAGTAGAGCTTTGCGGCCTCATCGTACCGGCCCGTTTGGACAAGTGCGTCTGTCAGAGCGGTGAGGCTTTGCTGGGTGTCGCTATGCTCTGGGCCAAGCGTAGTCATCTGCGCAGTGAAGGCCTGGTGCGCGAGGTCCTCTGCTTCCTCGGGCTTGTTTTCCTTGAGCAGGATTCGCGACAGCAAGGTCATCGATGCAAGAGTGTCCGGGTCATTTGCATCGAGCACTTTCTTCTGCAGCTTCAGCGTTTCCCGCAACCGCTTTTCAGCCTCCGGCAACCGGCCTTGATGTAACTCCACTTCGCCAAGGTTGTATGCCGTGAGCAAGGTGTCCGTATCGTCTGACCCCAGGGTATGTTGCCGCGTGGTCAGCACCTCGCTTAGGAGTTGCTCTGCTTCCGCGTACTTATGCTGGGTGGAGAGATTGTTTGCGAGTCCTTCCTTTGCACTGGTTGTGTACCTGTGGTCGGGGCCGACAGCACGCTCCTCGATCCCGAGCGCCTGCCGGTAAAGCGCATCCGCTTCTGCTGTTCCTCCCGGCTCCCTTCGCACGTCATTTGCTAGAGTCGTCAGGGTGCTACCTGTATCCGGGTGCTCGGGACCTAACACTCGCCTCTCAATGTTGAGCGTCTCGCGGTAAACAGCTTCTGCTTCCTTATATCGTCCCTGCTCCTGCAGCATATTGGCCAGGTTATGCATCGTGGCGAGGGTTGAAGGATTTCCTGCTCCCAACGCTCGCTGCTCTACTTCAAGGGTGTCGCGGTACTCTTTTTCTGCTTCTGGAAACCGGCTTTGCCCACGCAGTGCAGAAGCAAGGTTGTCACGCGAGCGAAGGGTCAGCCGATTGTCGGGACCGAGCGTCTGCGTTTCAAGCGGCACGATCTCGCGTGCAAGTTTTTCTGCCTCCTTGTAGTGCGCCTCGCGTTCCAGAACCGCTGCAAGCTGATCCTTGCTTTCGAGCGTTAACTTATTGGCCGGACCAAGGTCGCGCTCCTCAAGAGCGATGGCCTTGCGTATGGATATCTCGGCTTCCACAAAGCGTCCCTGCTGGTAGAGGATCGCGCCCATCTGCGTCATGGACTCAAGCGTCTGAGGATCGTGAACTCCAAACGTGCGGCTGCGGCTTTCAAACGCCGCCTGCGACAGCTTTTCTGCGCGTGAATACAGGCCCAGATTCATGTACGTGGTGGCCATGACGTGCATTAGCTGGGAGCGCACCGATGCATCGCGTTCCAGACCGGTCTCTATCTCCTGCGATGACTTATCAAGGATTTCGCGAGCAGTGATCGTGTTTCCTCGCGCCTCGCTCGGGTCTGACACCTTGAACATGCTGGTCATGAACTCGGTGATGCGGTCTGCGCGGTCCTTTTGCCTGCGAATATTCCTTAGTTCATAAGCCTGCACCACGATAAAGCTCACCACCATCAGCAAACCGAGAGCTGCTACCAGCACGCCGAGGCGATGACGTCGCACGTACTTGCGCGCTCGATAGCTGAAGCTGGGCGCATGCGCCGCTACCGGCTCATTTCGGAGGTACCGGCCGATGTCGGCCGCGAACTCCGAGGGGGAGCCGTAGCGCCGGCGACGATCCTTTTCAAGTGCCTTGAGCGTGATCGCGTCCGCATCGCCTCGCAACTGCCGCGCCAGCGTAGGCGCCTCCGTACCGCGGTTCTCTGCGCTGATTGTCGACTGCTCGCCCAATGTACGCACGCGCGTGCTGGGCCGCGGTGCATCTTCCTCGCGCATCCGGCGCAGCACTTCGAGGTAGGCGAGCTTTCGTAGATCGAGCGGCAATGCGCCAACCAGCAGCTCATACAGAACAACGCCGAGCGAATACACGTCGCTGCGTGTATCGATATCCTCGCCCCCGGAGTTCGCCTGCTCCGGGCTCATGTAATTGAGCGTGCCTACCACCGCTCCCGCTTGCGTGAACATGGTCTCGGCGTCCATCTCAGCAGACATCGCCTTGGCGACGCCGAAATCAATGATCCGCGGCACCGGCTTTCCATCTAACTCGGTCACCAGAATGTTCGACGGCTTGAGGTCGCGGTGGATGATCGCCTTTTGGTGCGCGTGCTGGACGCCTTCGCAGACCTGCACGAACAGCTCCATGCGCTGCCGCATGGTCAGCCTGTGCTCGTCGCAGTACTCTGTGATGGGCAGGCCGGCGACGTATTCCATAACGAAGTACGGCCGCCCGTCCTCGGTCGAGCCGGCGTCAAAGACCTTGGCAATGGCCGGATGATCCATCAGCGCGAGAGCCTGCCGCTCGGACTGGAAGCGGGCGATCACCTCGCGCGTGTCCATGCCCACCTTGATCAGCTTGATGGCGACGTTACGCCGCACCGGCTCCTTCTGCTCCGCGAGCCACACCTGCCCCATGCCGCCCTCGCCGATCAGGCGCAGCAGCTGGTAGGGACCGATGGTCATCGATGCCACGGGTAGGCCGATAGCCTGCGGCCTGCCACTGCTGCCAAACAGCGAAACGGTGGCGTCTCCGGGCGAACCCATGCTCATGCGAACTGCACCCCTTTTTGAAAGCAGTCCAAATATACCTGTGGACTAGCAGGCGACCAACGCTGCGGGTAGCCGCAAGCTAAAATGGAGCAGTATCCATGTTCACCAAGCTCAGGCCGCTCTTTCCCTACCTCGCACGCTACAAGCGGGCTTTCGCCTGGGGCGGGCTTGCGATCGTTCTCAACAACGTCGTCTGGATCTTTTTTCCGCAGGTCATTCGCCTGGCTATCGATGATCTCAATCGTGGCGTGACACACAAGAAAATTCTCACCTACGCACTCGCCCTGGTCGCCCTGTCGGCGCTCAAAGGCATCTTCCTTTTTCTAACGCGCTGGATCATCATCGGGATCTCCCGCGACATCGAATTCAACCTGAGGGATGACCTTTTCTCTGTTCTGGAGCGCCAGCCCGCCGCCTACTACCAGCAGCATCGCACCGGCGACATCATGGCGCGCATGACCAATGACCTGAACGCTGTGCGCCAGCTACTCGGCCCGGCCATCATGTACAGCGTCAACACCATCCTGTTCACCGTTGGCGCTTTGTATTTCCTGCTGCGGATCAGTCCGTGGCTCACGTTGGTTGCGCTGGCCCCTCTGCCGCTAGCGAGCATCCTGGTGCAGGCGCTCGGCAAGCGCATCCACGATCGTTTTGAGCGCATCCAGGCAATGTTCTCCGACATCTCCGCGCAGGCGCAGGAGAACTTCTCCGGCGCCCGGCTGGTCCGTGCCTTTGCTCAGGAAGAGGCGCAGATCGCCGCCTTTGAGCGCTCCAACCAGGAGTACATTCGCCGCGGCCTGCGGCTGGTCCAGCTGATGGGCATGCTCTGGCCGACGCTTGAGTTCCTGCTAGGGCTCGCGATGGTTATCGTGCTGCTGGTGGGCGGGCATGAGGTGCTTACGCACCGCATCACCGTCGGCGAATTCGTCGCTTTCTCGACCTATACCGTGATGCTGACGTGGCCGATGATCGCGCTTGGATGGGTAGTCAACCTGTTCCAGCGCGGCACCGCTTCGGTCACTCGCATCGACGAGCTGCTATCCGAGGAGCCGGCCATTGATGACCGCTTCGCGCATCGGTCTGCCTCCACTGAGATAGCCGGAGAAATCGACTTCCGCGATTTGCATTTTGCCTATCCGATTGCCGAGAACGAGCGAGGTCCCGAAGTCCTGCACGGCATCACCCTGCACGTTCCGGCGGGCACGAGCCTTGCACTGGTGGGGCCGACCGGCGCAGGCAAATCCACGCTCGCGAGCCTGGTGGCGCGGCTCTATGAAGCGCAGTCGGGCACGGTGCTGATCGACGGCCGCTCAGTCGAGCAGTATCCACTCGACACGCTGCGCGCGAATCTCGGCTACGTGCCCCAGGAGACCTTTCTCTTCTCGACTACTATCCGCGACAACGTGACCCTGGGCCGCCCGAGCGCAACCACCGCGCAGATTGAAGACGCGACCGAAGCCGCGCACATCCGTACAGAGATTGAGGAGTTCCCTGCCAGTTTTGACACCATGATCGGCGAGCGCGGCCTGACGCTCTCTGGCGGCCAGAAGCAGCGCTCGGCACTCGCTCGAGCGCTGATCCGCGACCCGCGCATCCTCATCCTGGACGACGCGCTCGCGAGCGTTGACACCTATACGGAGGAGCGGATTCTCGAGGGCCTTGCGCGCAAAATGCAGGGGCGCACTACGATCCTCATCTCGCACCGTGTCTCCACCATCCGCAATGCCGACCAGATCGCGGTGCTGGTCGCGGGCCGCATCACGGAGCTCGGTACGCATGAAGAACTGCTGGCGCGCGAAGGGTACTACGCGAGCCTCTACCAGAAGCAGATGCTGGAGGAAGAGATCGCCGTCAGCACCTAGAACAATCAACACCGCCTACCCTCTGGCCGGTTTCTGACTAGAAGAGAATGCTGTGAAGCCTTCTCGACCACATCACTCCCGCTTCACTCCCACTTAGATCCCCCGTATGGCGAAGAAGACCGTGTGCAGCAGCACCGCCAAGTCCAGAAATGTATTGCGGTGCTCGATGTAGTAGAGGTCGTACTCGATACGTTCGTGAATCTGGAAGCAGCGGTCTGCGCTGATCTGCCAGAGACCGGTAATGCCGGGAGTCACGGCCAGGCGCCGACGCTGCGCACGCGTATATTCGTCGACGATCATCTTCATTTCCGGTCGAGGGCCTACCAGCGACATGTCGCCCATCAACACGTTGAGCAACTGCGGCAGCTCGTCCAGCGACGTTTTACGCAGGAGCCGGCCTACCCGGGTGATGCGCGGATCACCATGTTGCTTTGGAGAAGGCGCATCCCCGCAGACGTTGGTGTGCATGGTCCGCAGCTTAAAGATCAAGAAGGGCCGTCCGTGCTTGCCGATGCGGATCTGGCGGAAGAACACCGGCCCCTTCGACTCGTACACGATGGCTGCGCCGGCGAGGGCGATCAGGGGTGCGAACAGAATGAGGAAGAACGCAGACAGTAGCACATCAACGACCCTCTTCGTCATCTCGTAGAGCACCGAGTGCGGCCGGTCGATCGGGAGCGCCAGCAGGACGCCATCGCAGTCCAGGTAGTGGACGTCGGGCATATGCTCGACTCCCTGCGAGGGCAGAAAGGCGATTGAAGCTTTCACCTCCGCGGCACTCACGCGCGCCTGGTCCACATCGGCTCCTGAGCAGACCTCCGGATCGATCAAAACCAGGTCAGTGGCATGCCTCTGCAGCAGCTCCGGAGTGATTGGACCCGGCAGCACCTGAATTGAATCATCATGCTTGTACGCGCTGGCGAAGAGCCGGGCCGGGGTAGGCAGCGTCTTGTCAATCATGGCCGTGGGCGTAAGACCAAGCCGCGGCGAGCGCGACAGCAGGTCGTACACCCGGCGCCCGGTCATGGTGTTGCCGTAAATCAACACCCGCAGGGACCCGAACTGCTGCTTATGCATCTGGCGCAGGAAGACGGAAAGCAGCTGCTTCTCGGCGGTGACCAGGGTGCTGGTCAGCACCAGTGCGACGCACATGCAGCGGAGCGAAACCGGTTCGCGGGTAGCGATAAACACCACCAGGCCGAAGAGCATCGACAGCGTTGCCGCCTTCATGGTGCGCTCGGTTTCCCGAATTTGGAGCAGGCTGCTGTACAAGCTGTAGCCCTTGAGCGAGTAGAAGGTGGCGACGAACAGAAAGCTGTACGTCAGGCACTCGAGCAGCACTCTCGACAAGCTGTGGTAGGCGTCCGGCGCGACCAGAAAAGCGGCTGCGAGGGTGGAGAAAAAGGCGGACGCTGCGTCCGCTCCGGCCTCTGCCAGCAGGATCCACTGCACTGTGTCTATTCCGCGGCGCGGACTGGACACAGGCTGGTACCTATGGGCCGCTGCAGAGAAGGTGAAGATCGGAACATGTTGCTTGGCGTTCATAAGACCCCCAGGTGGATCGAGCAACAGCGCCAAAGTGGTTATCGGCGAAAACCGCCAAATAGCTACAAACTTTGTACCGAATCCAGATGAAGGTTAGGAGGAGTCTCCACAAGGGTCAATCAGCGATCGCGCTGGTTGATGAATCCTTGCGAGGCGGAGTGTTGAAGTGGGACCTATTCCCGGAACTGTCCCAAGATGAACCACTTACTCGCATGCAAGGGGCTTTTCCGCAAAGCCCATTGTGGAACCGCATTCATTACCAAAGGCATGATGCTCGGGCTGCTCTTCCTTCCTTCTCCGGAGCCGCGTTTGTACAGTCAGCGTGGGCAGCAGGCGGCAGATGGTCAGCCCTGAGTAAGGAGTAGGCATGAGTGTGGTTCTCATCACGGGTTCAGCGGGGTTGATCGGATCAGAGGCCACCAGGTTTTTCGTGGATCTCGGATGCGACGTCATCGGGATTGAGAATGACATGCGGAGCCAGTTCTTCGGCAAGGAAGCCTCGACCGCCTGGAATCAGCACCGGCTCAAGTCGGAGCTAGGTTCATCCTACCGGCATCTCGACTTCGACATTCGAGACTCGCAGCGCGTCAACAGTGTCTTTGCAGACTTCGGCGGAGATATTGCGCTGGTGATCCACACGGCCGCCCAGCCCTCGCATGACTGGGCAGCGCGCGATCCGCACATGGATTTCTCTGTGAACGCGACCGGTACCCTGAACCTGCTCGAGGCGACTCGCCGGCATGCGTCCTCCGCGCCCTTCATCTTTACCTCTACGAACAAGGTGTATGGAGACACACCTAACCATCTGCCTTTGATCGAACTCGAGACGCGATGGGAGATCGATCCTTCTCACACATATGTCAGCGGCATCGACGAGACCATGTCGATCGATCAGACCATGCACAGTTTGTTTGGAGCCTCGAAGGTGGCGGCGGATGTGCTGGTGCAGGAGTATGGACGCTACTTCGGCATGAAAACAGCGTGCTTTCGCGGCGGTTGTCTCAGTGGACCCAATCACAGCGGCACGCAGCTGCATGGATTCCTGGCTTACTTGATGCGGTGCACGGTGACTGGCCGGACCTACGAGGTTCTTGGCTACCGGGGCAAACAGGTACGCGACAACATCCACAGTGCGGACCTGATCAGTTGCTTCCACCACTTTTTTCAGAAGCCGCGCAGCGGTGAGGTATATAACATCGGCGGCGGCCGCTTCAGCAATGCTTCCATGCTTGAGGCCATCCAGATATGCGAGCAGGTTTCGGGACGCAAGCTGCGTCACACCTACAAGGAAGACAATCGCATGGGCGACCACATCTGGTGGATCAGCGACACCCGCAAGTTTTCCGCCCACTACCCGGAGTGGAAGCAGCGCTTTGATGTTGCGGCCATCCTGCAGCAGATTTATGAGAACAACCTCGAGCGCTGGACCCAGGAGGCCGCATGATTGATCAGGGCCGCAAAAATCTCCTAGGTGTGTCGATCAGCGCGGTTGACTACGAGTATGCGGTTAGCCGAATTATCGAGGATGCTCGCATGCATCGCCACTGTGCCACGACGGCGCTGGCGGTTCACGGGGTGATTACCGGCGTTCTTGACCGCGCACACCGTCATCGCTTGAACACCTTCGACCTGGTAACACCTGACGGTCAGCCGGTCCGGTGGGCTCTCAACCTGTTGCACGGCACCCACCTTAAGGATCGAGTCTATGGTCCGACCATGACCCTCATGGTCTGCGCAGAAGCTGCCCGCCACCGCATCCCGGTGTATTTCTACGGGAGCAAGGAGAGAATTGTCCGCCAACTTTGCGACAACCTGGAGAGAAGATTTCCCGGTCTGCGCATTGTCGGGGCAGAACCTTCTCGTTTCCGTCAACTGACAGAGGTAGAACAGGGCGAGCTGGTCAACAAAATCAAGGCCTCCGGTGCGGAGATCTTGTTTGTAGGTCTTGGTTGTCCACGGCAGGAAGTCTTCACTTATGAGATGAGCAAGCACCTCGAGATGCCGGTGCTGTCGGTCGGGGCCGCCTTTGACTACCACTCCGGTGTGCTGGCTGAGCCTCCCGCGTGGCTGCAGCGGGTTGGCTTGCAGTGGCTATTCCGGCTGTGCCAGGATCCGGCACGACTGTGGCGCAGATATGTTTTCACCAACACGCGTTTTGTGGCCCTGCTTCTCGGCCAATGGCTGCAGCTTTGGCGACCCAGCCTGCAGGACACCGAGGTTCCTGCAGCTGATGTCCGGTTTGGCTGAGCTTTGAAAGGACGCCTGCTCATTCCGTCCTGGTGCGCTGGCGTTTGACACGCAGACACCAGCCGTCAAAAAACCGCAACCGACATGGTGTGCCAATCTCACGCTCGTTACCGTAGTGCCGTGGCCCAAGAGTACACCGCAAGCTATGCTTTGCCAGACACCCGAGTCAGACAGTTGAAGACTTCCGCCCGACGGCCTTCCCCTGAGTGCCTCATAACAGTTGACGCGGCGTACGCTGAGAGGAAGCACGACCAACATGGCACCTAAAGTCTCGGCGGAGCCTGGTATTCCCGGCCGCACCATCGCCGGAGATTCCATGACTCTGAGCGATCTGATTGCATTGCTGAAGCGCAGAAGGCGCTACATCTTTGCCTCGCTTGTATTTTTTCTTTGTCTCGCAACCTTTTACTGCTCAACCGCCACCCGGCAGTACGATGCCGAAGGGATGATCCAGATCCAGAAGGAGAGCTCCTCCATGGATCTGTCGAGCGCGCTCTCTGCCGGCGACGTAGCAGGAGGCGCGTCGGACTCGCTCGACACCACCATCATCCTGCAGACGCAAGTGTCAATCCTTGAGTCCGACACATTGGCCTTGCAGGTGATCAAGGAGCTCAACCTTGAGCCGACCAAAAACTTTTTCCCTCCTCACGATCCATCGCGCATGGATTTCATACAGAAGGTCAACTTTTGGAGCAAGCCTCTAGAGCCTTTGTCGGTGCCCATCGACCAGGCGCCCAACCGACGCGCCGTCGCAATCAAGGTCTTCTCGCATCGACTCAAGACCACCATGGTCCCGGGCACGCGTCTGATCGAGATCCACTACTCTGACCCGGACCCGCGTCGCGCGGCAGACGTCGTCAACCACTTGATCAGCGACTTTGTGGGCTACACCTTTCAGACCCGCTTCGATGCAACCTCGACAGCGTCGACCTGGCTCACCGGTCAGCTCGCTGACCTTAAGCGGCAGACGGAGCAGCTGCAATCGCGCGCCATCGTCCTGCAACGGGAAACGGGTATGTTCGGCGATGATGAGTCGCACAATATTATTCTGGCTCGCCTGCAGAGTCTTAACGATACCTTCACCATTGCCGAGTCCAACCGCATCCTCAAGGAAGCGATTTACCGCATTACGTCGAGCGGCGATCCGGAGCTGATCTCGGGATTGAGCGGCAACTCAGGATTGGGCGCAGTGGCGCCTATCTCGAACTCGCTTGCGCTGGTGCAGACTCTCCGTGCGCAGGAAGCGCAGATACGCACGCAGATCGCCGATGACCGCGTCAAGTATGGGCCGTCCTATCAGAAGCTGGCGGAAATGCAGGCGCAACTTACCGACATTGATAAGTCGATCGGCGAGGAGACTGCACGGCTGGGGGAGCGTGCCCGCACTGATTACCAGATCGCCGCCCGGACAGAATCAGACTCGCGCGATGCGTTTGAGACACAAAAGAGACAAGCGACCGAGCTCAACGACAAGGCCATCGCCTACTCGCTCGCCAAGGAAGAAGCAGACAAAAGCCGTGAGTTGTACGAGGACCTGCTAGGCAAGCTGAAACAGGCCGGCATTCTTGAAGGCTTGAAGTCCACCAACGTGACCATTGTCGATCCGGGCCGGATGCCTCCGCCTGACCGGCCGAAGTCGCCGAACATCCCTGCCGTGTACGCGATCTCAATCGCGGCCGGCATCTTCGTCGGCGTCGTAATTTCAATTCTTGTCGATTCGACGGACCAGCGCATCCGCTCGATCTCCGAGGCGGAAGTTGCGCTGGGCGCGACCATGCTGGGATTATTACCTGCTTTTGAGGGCAACCGGCTGAGCTACTCCTCACGCAGTGGGAACGGTCCCCGGCCGCCTGAGATTGCGGCCACACCCGTGATCCCGCAACTGCCTGCATCGAGCGCTCCAAACAGCGTGTACACAGAGGCTCTGCGTTCCCTTCGAACGTCTCTCATGCTCTCGCGTCCAGGGGCGCCCCCGCAGGTCTTGCTTATCACCAGCTCCGTCGCCGGCGAGGGAAAGAGCACCCTGGCCGCGAATCTTGCGGTCGTGTATGCCCAACAGAATGCCAGAGTCCTGCTTGTGGACGGCGATCTCCGTCGGCCGATCCTGCACCAGCGTATGCACCTTGATGAAACCATTGGATTGAGCTCCGCTCTCTCGGGGCCGGACGCTTCTCCGGTACATTCGGCAGTTCCAGAGCTGGCGAACCTGCACATCATGGTCGCCGGATCCGCTCGCCCCCCATTTCCTTCAGAGCTACTCGCGTCCCCCAAGATGACCGGCCTGATCCAGCAGTGGCGGAAGGAGTACGACTATATCTTGCTGGACAGCCCGCCGGTCCTGCCGGTCACGGACGCAGTCATCATGTCGCAGTTCTGTGATGCCACGCTGCTGGTCGTGCGGCATGCCCGAACTTCACGCCTGACCGCCCAGGCCGGATACCGCGCTTTGGTCAAACGGCTGCCGTCGGAAGCGGTTTTGGGTGTGGTGCTCAATGCTGTTTCACAATCCTCCGGCGACTACCACGACTATTACGGCTACTACGGCAGCCAATACTCGTCCGAGGAAGGAGAGCAACGTGACCGGCTTCAGTAGACTCGCGCGCGTTTACGTGATGATTTTCGTCACCGCCCTAGTGCTTCCCTGCAGCTTCGCGCAGCATGATGCGTCCGCCACTCCCTCTCCCAAGGTGAGCGGCGCGGAGAGCCTCCCGATCGGAGCCGGCGATGTTCTGCAGATCAATGTTCTTGGCGAGGGTGATCTGCAACAAAGTATGCGCGTCAACGACGGAGGTCAGATCGCGGTGCACCTGCTGGGCCAGGTTTCGGTGGCAGGTTTGACGCCCTTCGAGGCCGCAGATGTGTTACGTAAGCGCTATATCAACGGCGGCTTTCTCACTGACCCGCAGGTCTCCGTTGTCGTGATGCAGTCCTTTCACCAGAGCGTCTCCGTACTGGGAGAAGTCGCTCATCCAGGCGCGGTCGAACTCACCTCCCCTCGCAGTCTACTTGATGTGATTGCTCTGGCCGGAGGGTTTAATCCGGTCGCCGACCGGAATGTGACCATTCGCCGCGGGAGCGGAACCGCTTCGACCGAAACCGTCTTTCTGCCCAACGACAGTACTCGCATCGTTGCCGGAGGCGCAGTGCTGATCTTTCCTGGAGACGCGGTCATCGTCCCCAAAGCCGGCATCGTCTATGTGCTCGGCAATGTAGCCCGGCCGGGCGGATTTGTGATGCAAAACGATTCGCGCATGACGCTGCTTCAGGCGGTTGCCCTGGCCGGAGGGCCCGCGCCCACAGCAGCGGAGAGTAGAACGCGGCTGGTGCGGCACGGAGCCTCGGGGTACAGCGAGCAAACCATTTCGCTCACCGCTTACGAGAAGGGCAAAATTCCTGACTTCGAACTGCAGAAGGACGACGTGATCTGGGTCCCTTTCAGCTATGCCAAGAATATTGCGATCGGTGCGGGCTCCATCCTTGCTGGAACCGGGTCAGCACTCATCTACACCGTGCCTTAAGGCTCGGAACCAGAAGCATGTGCGGAGCGCAGGGAGATAGCGATGGAAGAGTCTGCACAACCCGCGCCGAGTCTCACAAAAAACACTGCCTGGATGCTGCTTGGACGCATCGCGCGCATCCTGGTGCAGGCCGGCTATTTCGTGCTTCTGGCGCGCTCGCTCGGGGTTACACAGTATGGAGCCTTCATAGGGGCCGCTGGTTTCGCGGGTGTTCTCTCACCGTTTGCGAGCGTCGGTACCGGCAGCCTGCTCATCAAGCATGTGGCCCGTGATCGCTCCAGCTTCCGCAGTTCGTGGGCGGACGCCCTGATCACAACCGTTGTTTCGGGCTTGATGCTCTCAGCAATCGGCTTCCTTGCGGCGCAGTTTGTGTTGCCGCGCAGCATTCCCGCCGCGGTAGCGTTGCCGCTGATCGTCGCAGAGCTCATCTTCGCTCGACTGCTAGAGGTCGCAGGACAAGCGTTCATGGCTTTTGAACGCATGCGTCCGACCGCGGTGTTGCTGCTTGGATTAAGCCTGGCCCGCATGATCGCTGCGGGATTCCTGATGCTGGTTTACCAGCGCCCAACCGCGTCAACGTGGGCGGAACTTTATCTGCTTAGCACCATCGCGCCCGCCGTTCTCGCTGTCATCTATGTCAACCGGCAACTCGGCAACCCGCTGCCGCGCTACTCGCTCCGTGGGGCCGAACTGGTTCAGGGTCTCTACTTCTCGATCAGTCTTTCGGCCCAGACCATCTATAACGACATCGACAAGACCATGCTCGCGCGCCTTTCCGGATTGGCCTCAGCCGGCCTTTACGGAGCGGCCTACCGGCTCATCGACGTCGCCACCAGCCCCCTCGGCGCTCTGACAGCTTCAACCTATTCGCGCTTCTTTCAGCACGGCGGCAAAGGTCTGGGAGCGGCGGCGCGGTTTGCCCGCAAACTCCTGCCTACGACCATGCTTTACGGTGCGGCCTGCTCGTGCGCGCTGGTTCTGCTTGCTCCGTTGATGCGGCCGGTCCTGGGTCAACAGTATGCTGACTCGATTACAGCTGTTCGCTGGCTCGCGCCTATCGTCCTGCTGCGCTGCATCCACTACATCGGCGCTGATACCCTCTCGGGCTCGGATTACCAGGGGGTTCGCAGCTCCATCCAGGGAATGGTCGCAGCCGCGAACATTCTCATGAATCTCTACCTGCTTCCCCGCTACTCCTGGCGCGGTGCGGTCGGTTCAAGCCTTGCCTGCGATGCTTTGCTCGCACTGCTGATCTGGAGCTCAATTATTTTTCTTCAAGGCAATAACCAAGACGCCGCGCATGCCGCCAAACGACTGCAATGGCGGCACGAGGCACCGGCCCTAAGCTCCGTCACACCCCTTCAAGGCACGAGTCATGAGAGCTGAGCTGGCGCCCAGATTCGCGTTTCCGGCACCGTCCAGCGTGGCATACTTTTCACCTCTTCGGATTCGACTCTCCACGCTGTTCATCGTCGTCATGTTCTTCTTGACCGTAGGAATGTTCCAGTCGTTTTTGTACGACGAGGAAACCGGCACAGGCGGTGGCGTTCTGCTGCTCCAGGTCGCTTGGGGCTGCTTTTACGCGACTGCGCTCACATGGGCTGTTCTTGACGCAAAGCTCGTCACCAGGCTCGTATTTCGCAGCAAGGTGTTCCTGCTTGCACCTCTGCTCGCGCTCGCTTCCTCACAATGGGCACAGGACTCGACCCCGACCATCCGGCGAAGCATCGGCCTGCTGTTCACGTACCTGCTCGGCGCGTTCATCGCGGTGCACTGCGACCGGCGTCTTCAACTCAAGCTATTGTGTCTCGTCCTGCTGGTCTCGGCGGCTCTCAGTTACGCGGTGGAACTGTTCCTGCCCGGTTGGGTCCCCGTGGTCGAAGCGCACCCAGGATCCTGGAATGGCGTGTTCCCTCACAAGAACATGCTGGCGAAATCCATGGCTCTGCTGGTGGCAGCGCTCCTCTGCCTCAATCCTCGAAGCAGTCTCGGTCGATGGATCAAGTGGATCGGTATGCTGGCGGCCGCCGGACTGCTGGTTCGCTCCCAGTCAGCTTCCGCCATGCTGGTGATGGCGGCGCTGCTTACCTGTTTCTTCGTCATCCGACAAATGCACCGGGGAACCAAGACGGTGATCCTTGTGGTGATCGTCGCCCTCTCAGTCGTGACGGTTGGCTCCTTCTTCATTGACGCAATTCAGAGCAGCGTTCTGCAGATGTTGGGTAAGAGCTCTGACCTCTCGGGCCGCACTTCAATCTGGGCCGCTTCCTGGCTGTCGATCGCCAAGCGTCCGATGCTGGGATACGGCTTTCACGGCTTCTGGCGCGAGAACAATGAGTCGCTCACGGCCCGCGCCTTGATCCCAAACCACTGGGACGCGCCGCACGCACACAATGGCTACATAGAAACCCTGCTGGAGCTCGGGGTCGTCGGGCTGGTCATCATTGTCCACGGATTTATCCTTCTGTCCGGCCGGGCGCTTCGCCGTTACCGCGCGGGCGGCGATCTGCTCGAACTCTGGCCTATCATGCTGGCCCTGCTCTTCTGCTTCTACAACATCTCGGAGTCAATGAACATGGTCGAGAACACTGTAGGTTGGATCCTCTTTACGGCGGCATTGTTCACCGACGCAGTAGAACAAGAAGGCGACTTAGTCGCCGCTTAGACCTCCTTCCCGCGCCGCAAGGCATCGAGGTTCGGTCCCGATCTTCCAAGCGCTCGACTTAGCGATAGATGTCGAGGTTCTGCTGCAGCAATCTTCTGAAGAAAGCCGTGCAGGTCGCTTCCTACTCGAGCGAAATCGTAAGCATCCAGGGGTGCGGCACTATCGCGTTTTGTACCCAGCATCCAGTCGCGAAAATCCATCAGCACCTTACCGGTTAGTTGTCCGTCATACAAAAACATCCACTCCTTGCCTACATCGTCTCGCAACTCCGGCAAGCTTCCCATGTTAGGCGCCAGAACCGGCCGATTGCGAGAAAGTGCAAACAGCGCAGAACCACTGTTCAACACGTTCTTATATGGCAGAACGACTGCGTCGGCACAGTCAATTACCCCCTCAAGTTCCGCATCACTTATCGGCACATCACGAAGGTCAAGGTGGATGTGCTCGGCCGCTTGTGCTCTTTGCCTGATCGAATCGCAGAGCGAGCTATCCACAGACGAACCCGCTACCCGGAGATCGCACCAAGCCGACATTGATGCGACAAGGTCCACCAGTAACTCAATATTTTTGTAACGCCGAATCTTCCCGAAGGTGATGAGACTAACTCTACTTGCCATCTCCCGGGGCGGCGTCGCGTGGATGGCGGCAGAGCCGCGGTAATGGCCGTGTACCGTTGTGAGTGTGCTAGACAGAGCTATCTCAGGATATAGAGCGCTGATCAGGTCACGAGAGAATTTTGACAAGAACACTACGCCGCTCAATGAACGAAGAAACCAGCTTCTGATCAGGGGAGTTATCTTAGACGCGTCGTGTGGCACGGCATTATGTGCGACCCAGATGAATCTCGTTCCCCAGAGCACCCGGGCTGTGTGCATGATGCTAAGTTTGACGAGCGGTCTAAGTCTTCCAAGTGTGCCGTTATAAGTAAAGAAATCATCGGGCCAGTGAATAAAAACAAAGTTGCTTCTGCGAAGACCGAGCGATCTCCAGCGAAAGGCTTCGATCGCATAGCCTTGCTCAGAGATGGCGCTTGAGAACAAGGACGTAAACCGGTTTTCGCCGTCCTCCAGTGGACACAAGGAAACCATGGCCCTACCGAGGCGCTGCCTCGATTCCGTTGCGCGGGAAGAGTTCACTTCCGATGTGGCTGCGAGAGTGGAGCTTTCCGCTATGGTTTCGACGAGCTTCTCATCACGATCGGGACCGTTCATGAGTGTGACGATTGTGCATGCGTGCGGGGCTCAGATGAAGGTGCCGAACGCGGAAGCAGGGGCACCGGCGGAACCATGGGCTGCGCGGATGGCACAGAAACCTCGTGCACCCGTCCTTCGGATGCTGACGGCTTCGCAAGTGGCACGCCCAGGCAGGCCTGGATGCCGCAGATGAAGTTGTTCGCCATGGTCTCGATCGAGTAGTTGGCCGAGGCGGCGCGGGATGCCGCGGCCAGACGCGACACTTCCGCAGGCTCATTCAACAATCGATGGACCTCGTCCGCGTATACATCCACGTCGTCGCCGGTGACTAGGCCGGTCACTCCATCGACCAGGTAGTCTATCTCGGGATTGAAGCAATCCGCACCCGTGACAATGTAGGGTAGACCGGCAGCCATAGCGTCCAGGATGCCGAGACCGGTGCGATAAGGCATGAGAGCGACGTCGGCCAGTCGGAAGTAGACGGCGCGCGAGTCGCCAAACACCGGGCCAATCGCGTGCAACCAGCGACGGTCCGCAGCGTACTGATCCAGCAGCGCCTGCAGCGATCCAGAGCCGACAACCAGCAGGTGAAAGAGCGGGTCGCGTGCGGCGATCCGGTCCCCGGCTTCGACGAGAAAGTCGATTCCGCGCCCTGGATAGAGGCTTCCGCAGAACAGCGCGACGCGGGCACCGCTCGGCAGGCGAAGCCGAGCCCGCGCCGCGGCGAGCTCCGCAGCAGACACCCGCGCGAGCGCAGCACGAAAGCTCGAAAGATCGATTGCGTTCTGGAGCGCCGTTGTATGCTGCGCGGGCAGGCCGAGCGAGACCAGTTCCTCCCGCACTTTCGTGGTGTAGGCAAAGGCCCAGTCAGCCTTGAGCAGGCTCTTTTGCCGCAGCGCCCGAGGCAGAGGCGCGGACCAGTGACGCATGGCTCCGCCATGAACCCAGAACGCCAGCCGCTTGAGCCGCAGCATGGAAAGTAGAAGAAGGGGGTAGTTGACCAGGTGCTTCAAGGCGTGTTCGACGATGATCAGGTCCGCCTGGAGAATCTCGCGGAGGGGTATCTGAATAAGAAGTCGCTCTTTTAACCACGCGTAAGCCTTAACCTTGATGCCTACCTCAGTGGGCAGATCAGCATCATCATTTCGGCCCCGATGCTCCGCGAACGGAGCACTGTAAACCACCCTCAAATCGATACCGGCACGGGCTAGTTCGCGATGCATCGCAAGGTAAAGGGGCACGCGGTACTGCTTGCACATTCCCTGAAGGATCAGAACACGAGGGCGACGGCCTCCCGCGGCGGCTCGTGCGACAGGAAAATCCGTGGCTGCAGCGTTGCCGATGCTGGTCATCGACCGGAGCCCGCGACGCGCAGGCACCTCCCAGTCCAGAGCCAGGTTCCAGCCGAGGTATGACGCTGCACGGTTTTTCCCAGCATGATGCAAGGAGCATAGTGATCGATCACCTCATTGGCTACATCACCGCGGTAACACGCAAGCCGCGCATGCTCTCGGACTGTCGGAGATTAGCGCAGCAATCCACGGACGTCGGCTGGCCGTCTTGCATTACCGAGGTACTCGCAAAGCTGCACACCACTCAAGATTTGCCGATGATGGACGACGGGTACGTTGGCTCGTCTTCCTCGCACTAAGGCAGCTTTGGCTGCATGGTCCTGTCAACAGCCTGCTCAGCCGCGGAGCCCAGAGATGGAAGCTGTCTCAGAGATCGCTGACGCACCGAGAGTCAAGGATCAGCGGAAGTACGCACCTTCCGTACCAGCAGGGCCTGTGGCTCGCGTCACGCAGCTTGATTTTGCCCGCGGCGTCGCCATCCTGGCGGTCCTGAAGTTTCACTTTCTTGCTTTACCTACGAATAATCTGTTATTTAAATCCTTTGACTCTGCGGGTAAGCAGTTAGGCTGGCTAGGCGTCGACTTGTTCTTTGTGCTAAGCGGCTTCCTGGTTGGCGGCTTGCTGGTGCAGGAGCTGAGGAAGACCGGTGACATTCGCGTTCGCCGCTTTCTCATTCGCCGCGCTTTGAAAATATGGCCCGCATATTACGTTTATTTGCTGTTCCAAGTAGTGACGCGCCATCATCCGCTGCGCACATTCTTCTGGCAGAATCTGCTCAACATCCAGAACTATGCCGGAACTTCTCTTGCTCATACATGGAGTCTCGCGATCGAGGAGCACTTCTACCTCGCACTGCCGCTTTTTATCTGGCTCTGTTACAGGAACCAACGCCTGCGCAGACTATTTCCGGCGATCCTGGTGTCACTCTGCCTGCTGGTTTTAGCCGGCCGCGTGCTGTGGGTCTACGGCCTTGATTGGGGTGATCCGGGATGGCTGACCCATGCACGCATGGACAGCCTCCTCTTCGGTGTCCTGCTGAGCTGGTTCTTCTACACCGAGCGAGCTAGATTCGACTATCTGCTCGGGCGAAGGATCGCTTTGTTCTCGGTCTTTGTTCTGGGCATCGCTTTCGCGTCGACAGTAGACCATCATGCTCCGTTGATGGACTCGCTCGGTTACACGATCAATTACCTGTCCCTGGCCGCGCTGCTATTGCTTATCTATGGGTACCGAGGCAGGCTGACGGGTACCTTGATCTATAAATGGATCGCCGGGATAGGTGTCTATTCCTATGGTATTTATCTGTGGCACCTTTCGGTACGCGAGCCCGTCGTGAGGATCGCGGGGCATCTGCCGCAGCAGCTTCGCTGGAGCGGTGCCCTGTGCGGCCAGTATGTCGCCGCCATCGTGCTTGGCATCCTTACTACGCTGCTGATCGAGTTCCCCATGTTGCGGCTGCGTGACCGGATGTTCCCGCGGGGACCGGCTGCACCACCTCCCGCCCGGCCTTGAGCACCGGTTTGGACGAACAGCGGAAGCTGGCTCACACTTCATTGAAAGCTGCCCGCAATGCTCCTGTGACGGAGGGCGAACCGAGGACGAACAACCTGGACTGTCCCGGAAAGATACACCGGAAAGTTTGCCTGCGCTGCCGCCGATACCCACAGCGGAGGATTTACGAGCATGGCTCTCTTTCGAAAGGCTCTTGCTGCACGCTCTGTGCTGGTCGCCGCTCTGGTAGCGACTTGTGCAACCCAGAGCGGGGGAGGCGGCGCTCAAGCGCAGGTAACCCGTGCAGCAGCTTCCGTCGCAGCAGGCGCCCAGGTTATGCCGCTTCAGTTCTATGGCATGCACGTCGGACATTTGATTTATGGCGCTTCCTGGCCCACGATGCCATTCGGCACCTGGAGAATATGGGACGCGTACGTGGACTGGAAGCAATTGGAGCCGGCTCAGAACGTGTA
Organism: uncultured Acidobacteriaceae bacterium; assembly: GCA_964252445.1. Lineage (GTDB taxonomy): Bacteria > Acidobacteriota > Terriglobia > Terriglobales > Acidobacteriaceae > EB88. Next base: position 43,603 of record CAXUND010000001.1, read on the forward strand.
CAACTGGTCGACGCTCGACATGTACATTGCCCTGGCGCAGCAGAAGCATATCGAAGTGATCCTGGAACTGGGACAGACTCCGCAATGGGCAACGGCTCGGCCCAATGACGCGGACAATGGCGCGGTCGCCGAGCCGTCGAACGACAAGTACTGGACCGACTATTGCACAGCGGTGGCGACGCGCTACAAGGGAAAGATCGCGTATTACGAGGTGTGGAACGAGGCCAACAGCCCGACCTACTGGAGCGGTACCCCGGCCAAGCTGGTGCAACTTACCGCCGAAGCTTCAAAGGCGATCAAGGCTGCGGATCCGGCGGCCAAGATTATCAGCCCCAGCATCAGCAGAGCGACCGCGGACATGCTCCCCTGGGTGAAGTCCCTGCTCGCGCTTGGTATGGGAAGTTCGGTTGACGTCATCGGCGCCCACTTCTATTCCCTTGGGATGACTCCGGAGGTGATCCCGGGGCAGGCCGCAGGCCTCCAGGCGCTGCTCCAGCAGTATGGACTGCAATCAAAGCCCATCTTCAGTACGGAGTTCGGCTGGGCTGATCCGACCACCTTTGCCAATCAGGATGAGCAGGCCGGCTGGTACATCCGCAGCGTGCTGATGGGGTGGACCGGAGGGCTACAACGCTTCATGTGGTACGCCTGGGACAACAATGGCTGGGTCACGCTGATCATGTCGCAGCCGGACTACAAGACCCCTACCAAGGCGGCCGCCGCCATGGTCACGCTCGAGGGCTGGACCGTGAACAAAGAGGTCTCCCCTTGTGTCAACAGCAGTAATACCTGGTCGTGTGACATTACCGACAGTGCGGGGGATCACAGTCGCATTTACTGGAATACAACCGGATCCGCGACCCTGACGCCCAGCCTTACCTGGAAACCCTCAGCGGTAGTCGATATGTATGGGAATAGCACGAATTACACCGGGGGCAGGCTGTCGATCACGGACTTACCGGTGCTGGTGCGGGAGTAGCTTTTAGGCCAAAGCTTGAAGTGACTGCAGTGCTTTGAGAGGCTCCATAACGGAGCCTCTTCTTTTTCGCCTCAACCGCTATGACAACTGTCATGCAGCTTTGATTACGCCTGCCACTCGCATTTGGCTTCGCGCGCCCGCATGCTGGATCCATGCTTGAGCTGGAGAACAACCAGCCTTGCAGAAGGAGCGGCAATGGCGACCATGGCACCGGCAGCACAACCTGGAAACTACAGCAGGCAGCAAGCGGTCGCCGTGGCCGAGTTGTCCGGCATCACCAAGCGTTATGGCGAGACAGTCGCGCTTGATGAGCTGAGCCTCTCGCTCGGCGCAGGTGAAATCGTGGCGCTGCTGGGTCCAAACGGCGCCGGCAAATCGACCGCAGTGCGCCTGATGCTGGGCTTGACCTCTCCTACCAGCGGAACCGCCCGCGTCTTTGGACGCGACCCGCGCGATGCTTCCACCCGCACACGCATCGGCGCAATGCTCCAGGTCGGCAACGCGCCCGAGGTGCTGAAGGTGCGCGAGCACATCGATCTGTTTCGCAGCTACTACCCCAGACCACTTGCCGTCGAAGAACTGGTGCGGATCGCCGGGCTTGAGAGCATCCTGGACAAGAAGTTCGGCGACCTGAGCGGCGGCCAGAAGCAGCGCACGCTTTTTGCGCTGGCCCTCGTGGGCGACCCGGACGTGATCTTCCTGGATGAGCCCACGGTCGGCCTCGACATTGAAGCCAGGCGCGCGTTATGGTTCGAGGTCCGGGCGCTCGCCGCCCGCGGGAAGACTGTGTTGCTGACCACGCATTATCTCGAAGAGGCCGACGCGCTGGCGACCCGGGTGATCGTGATCGACAAGGGCCGGGTGCTGCGCCAGGGTACGCCATCGGAGATTAAGCAGCTCGGCCACACCCGTGTGATTCGCTGCCGAACCGCTCTCTCGCTCGCAGCCCTGCGCCTGCTGCCGGGGGTGGTGACAGCAGAACAGGATTCCGGCCGCACTACTCTCGCAGCGAATCATCCGGAGCAGCTGCTGCGCACACTTCTGGCTGCCGACACACAGGTCACGGAACTTGAAGTCGTGATCCCCGCACTGGAAGATGCCTTTCTTGCCCTTACCCGCCCACATGCATAACCGTTGTTGAAGGAGACACCCATGAGCACTGTGCCCGTCGCGCTGCCGTCTGCCTCACCCAACCCGCTCCGGGTGTATGGCAAGGAGATCAAGTACGAGTTCCTCAAACTGCTCCGTCGCCGGTCATTTTCTCTCTCGACCATCGGCTTCCCGGTGATGTTCTACCTGCTATTCGGTATCGCCAACCGGCGCGACAGCATTGGGCACTTCATGGTCGCCAAATACCTGCTGGGCGGCTATGCCTGTTTCGGGTTGGTAGGCGCCGCGCTGTTCGGCATAGGGGTAGGGCTGGCATTTGAGCGCACAGCGGGTTGGCTTGACCTCAAGCGCGCGAGTCCGATGCCGCCGCTGGCCTATCTGGTGGCCAAGTGCACCGCAGCAATCGCCTTTGGCGTCATCATTGTCGCCATTCTGATCTGTATCAGCATCGGCTTGGGCGGCGTGACTCTTTCTCTGCGCGAGCTGATGATGATGCTGGCCTTCACCATGGGCGGAGTTGTCCCCTTCGCGGCGATGGGGCTGCTGCTGGCCCTGGTGATTCCCGCGAACGCGACCCCTGGAGTGGTGAACCTTATCTACCTTCCCATGTCCTTCCTGAGTGGTCTATGGATGCCGATTGAGGTGCTGCCGCACTGGCTCCAGAGGATGGCTCCCGCGTTGCCGACCTATCACCTGGCGCAGGCGATGCTCGGCATCTTCGGGTATGCGCAACCGGGCTCCATGCTCGCGCACTGGGCGGCGCTGGCCGGCTTCACGCTGCTGATGCTCGGCATTAGCTGGATGGTCTTTCAGCGGGCGGAGCGAAACGCCTGAGACGTAGGCAGCTCCCATTCGTCAACCAGGATGTGGGAGACAAGCACACATCGAGGAATACAACGTACGGCGTACACTACGGGCAAAGCGGCGGAATGCGATGAAGAACTGCGAAAAGACCGATTGGAGCGATTACGTCTGGCTTGCCTACTCTGTTTTCTTTTTCATCGAGCCAATCGTCCGGAACAACCCGCGGTACTGGCTGGAGAACATCGCCTTCTTCGCGGTCTTTCTCACCGTGTACATCCTCACCGTGCATGCGCGGGAGCAAAAGCGGCAGTTGCAGTTGATTGCTGCCATGGCCGTGCTAGGAGCCTTGGGCTTTAGCTTTAATCGTGGAGCCACCTGCTTCTTTACCTTCGCCGCTGCTTTTCTCCCCTTCTCTCTGGACAGCGTGCCCATCGTGGTAACCTGCATAATCGGCGGGGAGATCTTCATCCTTGCCGAGGCGCTGCTGGTCCACGGCGACTGGATCAATACCGGCATCTCGCTGTTTCTGGTTGCGATCGTCGGGACCGGTAACATCTTTTTTGCTCAAAAGAAGAACGCCAACGCGCGCTTGTCGATGGCGCAGGACGAAATAGAACGGCTGGCGGCGCTGGCCGAGCGCGAGCGCATCGCGCGCGATATGCACGATGTTCTGGGACACACGCTCTCGGTCATCGCGCTGAAGTCTGAGCTGGCACGCAGGCTGCTTGAGGTGGTGGAACCGAACCTTGCGCAGGCACGGCTGGAGATCGCCGAAGTCGAGACCACGGCCCGCGTCGCATTGACCGAGGTGCGCCAGGCTATTGCCGGCTATCGCGCAGAAGGCTTCGCGGCCGAGATCGAGTCCGCCCGACGCACCCTGCGCTCGGCTGGCGCCGAGTTGTCCTTCGACGGCATCGGGGATCTCTCTTCATTGAGCGCGACCGAGGAGACCGTGCTTTCGCTTGCGATCCGCGAGGCCGTCACCAACATCGTGCGGCACACGCAGGCAACGGCGTGCGTTATCCGTCTTGAACACACGGCAGACGGTCTGCACTCGCTGTTTGTCGAAGACAACGGCCGCGCCGGGTCGATCCGCGAAGGCAATGGTTTGCGCGGCATGCGGGAACGGGTCGAGTCCCTGGGGGGACAGCTCCGTGTACAGACGAAGGGACCGGTGCTTGGGGGTACCGCGCTGCGGATCGAGTTGCCCGCGTCGCGACGGCCCGCGGCGGCGCTGCTTCGTGCTCAGTCACGGCCGCGCCCTGCGATAGAGCACGGAGCAGTGGAGGCTTGAGCGCTGCCGGCTCGGCAACCCAATCCGGCAAGATCAGGGTGATCCTGGCGGAAGATCAGGGCATGGTGCTTGGCGCGCTCGCCGCGTTGCTGGCGCTTGAACCCGATATCGCCGTCATCGCTCGCGCTGCCAACGGAAACGAGGCGCTGTCAGCTGTCTCGAAGCTGAAGCCGGACGTGCTGATCACCGACATCGAGATGCCTCTGCGGACCGGTCTGGAGGTCGCGGCGTCGCTCCAGGCGAACCATCCGCAAGTCCGCACCATCATCCTGACCACATTTGCGCGTCCAGGCTACCTGCGCCGAGCGCTTGAGGCCGGCGCGCGCGGGTACCTGCTTAAGGATCGGCCTGCCTCTGAGCTTGCTGAAGCCGTTCGCAAGGTGCATCGCGGATTGCGCGTTGTTGACCCCGATCTCGCTACCGAAGCCTGGAGCGCGGAGCCGGATCCGCTCTCCGACCGCGAGCGCCAGATCCTGCAGCGAGCCGGCGAAGGCCGAAGCTCAAGCGAGATTGCTGCTGAGCTGCGGCTTTCCGAGGGCACCGTGCGCAACTACCTTTCGGAAGCGATCGCGAAGCTGGGCGCGTCGAATCGCACCGACGCCGCGCGGATTGCCCGCGCGAAGGGCTGGCTCTAAGCCGCGCACTCTCTATGTGAACTGCCCTCCGCATCCTTCGTTGACGGCTCCGTCGCAGGAAACTGAAGAGGCTCGTGGCGAAGGCTAAGTGCGCAAGGAGCGCCGAGGACGCAGGCAGCGC
>CAXUND010000001.1:48645-55893 GCA_964252445.1 uncultured Acidobacteriaceae bacterium
TGCCGTCCGGACCGAACTTCGCGCTCTGGTCGAGCTCGAAGACCTGGCCGCGCAACAAGACGCTCTCGCGTGACATGCGGGTACCGTCCGCAGTGGTCCAGAGAGCGGACTTGCCGTGTACGCCGGCCACCGAGAGGATGGTGAACTGCTCCGCATCGGCTGGAGGCTTTGCCAACTGCCCTGTAGGCACCTGCGCGCCCGCTGCACTCACCAAAAGCAGGAGGAGCGCGAGCAACTGCGTGATGTGTCGTCTACACCGGCTCACCAGGTAGTTGGCCTCCTGGGCGGACGCCAGCATAAGCCATCGCAGAGGGAGGAACTATCATTTCGTATGGAAGCATCGTTCAATCGTCTGGCTGCCGAAACGCTGGTTAACCTGCTCGACCTGCACGCCGCGCAGAAACGCATCGCGGGTGTCGCCGTGCACACGCCGCTGGCCCGGCTTGGAGCACCCGGACTGCATGGAGAGGTCTGGCTGAAAGCAGAGAACCTGCAGCCGATCGGCAGCTTTAAGCTGCGCGGTGCGTACAACAAGGTCGCGCAGCTCACAGGCGAGGAGCAGGCACGCGGCGTTATCACCTACTCAAGCGGCAACCACGCGCAAGGCGTCGCCTATGCGGCGCGCGCACTGGGGATCAAGACGGTGATCGTGATGCCCTCGAACGCGCCCGAGATGAAGCGTCGGGCGACACAAGCACTGGGCGCTGAGGTGGTCGAGACCGGACCCGCCAGCACAGAACGTAAACTTCGCGCTGAAAAGCTGGCTGAGTTGCATGGCTACATCATGGTGCCGCCCTACGATGATCCAGCCGTAATCGCCGGCCAGGGCACCTGCGGGCTTGAGATCCTGGCCGACTTGCCCGATGTGGACCTGGTGCTTGCGCCCGTCTCGGGCGGAGGTCTCCTCTCCGGCATAGCCGCGGCCATCAAGCTCATGCGGCCGGAGGTACGCGTGGTGGGCATAGAACCGGAGCTTGCCGCGGACGCCCAGGAGAGCTTCACGACCGGGAGGCTGGCTGCCTGGCCGGCCGAGCTGACCACCAGAACCATCGCCGATGGTCTGCGGACGCAATCACTGGGTCAGTTGAACTTCGCGCATATCCGCGCCTACGTCGACACCATCCTCACCATATCGGACGACCAGATACGCGAGGCCATGCGGGTGATCCATCAGCAGACGGGCATGATCGCCGAGCCCAGCGGCGCTGCGACTACGGCGGCGCTGCTCTTCCACCAGCGGGAGCTGCTGCCGTACGGGAAGGCTGTTGCTGTTTTGAGCGGCGGGAATGTCGAGCCGACGATGCTGGAGCAAATCTTGGCTCGCTAGCCTCCAATCCGCGACATAGAACCTGCTAACCTCGGTGCAAACGCAGCTTTCCAACTTGATGGCGATGGTCTAAAAAAAACCGGAAGCGAGCAGCGCGATTGACATCCGGCCCGTTAGCAGCGAGACAATCAAGGTAGCAGCCATGATCAAGCGCCTTCTATCTCGTTCCTCGACGCACGTTGGTGTCACACTGGGCGCACTTCTCCTCTGCAACACGCAAGGTTATGCCGAGAAGAAACCCGGCCCTCTCCCCGTCGGTACCAAGGCGACCATCCTCCGCGCGGAGGCGATCCGCGTCCAGGGCGACGACTCTGCCGATAAGGTCGGCACTGTCACCCCGGGGCGCGAGCTGATCATTGTCGAGCATTCGGGCAAGTGGCTGCGCGTATTTGCCAACACCGACACCGAAACCGTCAACGCGCAGGATGTGCCGGTGTTTTCAAACGAGCAGGCCCAGCCTTCGGTCTCCGGCTGGATCTTCGATCGCGGCGTTGTCGCATCGGATACGCCGAACGGCGACGCGATCCTCTTCGGCGAAGCCGTCTCGACCGAGCAGGCTGCCACGGAGCCACACGCGCCCCCGCATGCGGCGGAGGATGCGCGCAGGCTCTACCGGATGCTAGCCGAGCTTTTTCCGCAATCACCGCGCGAAGCCTAAGCTGCTTGGGGGGAGGAGGCGCGCAGGCTCTACGGGATCCTAGCGGTGCTTTTTCGGCAAGCCCCGCGCGCAGCCGATGGTGCTTGGGGGGCGGCCGATATCCGGTGGCAGCTGCAGAAGGCTGACGCGGCCGAGCTCCCCTCCGCGCATGAGAAGGAAAATTACCTGCGCCAGCTGCCTGATGAGTCAGAAATGAAGAAGATTGAGAAGCTCTACCCGACGAGCAAGTGGGCAGCCTACGCGGCCTACGAGATGATCGACAACAAGCTCTGCGGCGACTGGCAGGGATCGGAAAAGTGCCCCGAAAAAGAGGCCGGCTACTATGCCAAGTATGCCGACGATCATCCCGATTCACCACGCGCAGCCGAGGCTCTCTACAAGGCCGCCTGGCGCCTGGCCTCAGCGGGAGACATGTGGCAGGCCGACGGCGATGACAAGCGCTCGCAGAAGGACCGGGCCGACGCCGGCGATCTCGCCGGTCGATGTGCCTCGAAATACGGCACGTCTGAGTACGCCGCCCGCGCGGCCGGTCTGATATACAAAATGCAGCAGCAGATTCCAATCTACGGCAGCGACCGCGAGTAAGCGGCAGCTATTTTTCGAGGATAAGGCGCCCACATTTTGAATGATTACCTGGTATCAGTCCTGCTCGGCATTGTTGAAGGACTCACCGAATTCCTGCCCGTCAGTTCGACAGCCCACCTGCGCATAGCCGAGGCGCTGCTGCACCTCAACCTCACCGATCCCTACTGGAAGATGTACACGATCGTCATCCAGCTGGGAGCGATCCTGGCGCTGCTGCTGCTCTTCCTGGCTCGGATCGTGGCTTTTGCGCGCACCTTCCCCAAGGGTGAGGACGGCGACAAAACCGTGTGGACCCATCCGCTGACGCTGGTGATGATTGCCTTTGTCTGCACTGCCCTTCCCTCGCTGCTGCTCGAGAAGACCATCGGCAAGCATCTGGAGAGTTTGCGTGTCATGGAGCTCGCGCTGCTGATTGGCGGCATCATCATGTGGGCAGTCGATTGGTGGAGCTCCCAGAACGATCCGCCGATCAAGGAAGTGGAGCAGATGACGCGATTCCACGCCGTCTGGATCGGCCTCTGCCAGGTCACCTCAGCGGTCTTTCCGGGCACGTCGCGTTCCATGTCAACCATTGCCGGCGGCCAGCTGGTCGGCCTCACGCGCACCGCGGCTCTCGAGTTTTCGTTTTTGGTCTCGATCCCGGTGATGATCGCGGCTACCGGTTATGACCTTCTCAAGACGGTGCACCCGAAGCACTCCGCGGGTGCCGAAGCCATTGCGCCGCTGGTGATGACCTCGCACGGATGGATCATCCTGGCCATCGGCTTCGTCATCTCATTCTTTGTCGCGCTCGCAGTGGTGGGCTGGTTTCTTGAGTACGTGCGCAAGCACGGATTCACCGTGTTTGCGATCTACCGCATCGTGTTGGCCATCGTTCTGATGATCTTTGGCGCAAGGCTGTTCGCCGGAGTCTAGTGCTTGCGGTGGGTGAAGGTTCGAGCGCTTTCGCCGCGATAGTCTGCCGCGCCTTGGCCCGCACCACGCAGCACATATTTATAGGTCGTCAGCCCGTCAAGCCCTACCGGTCCACGGGCGTGAAAGCGACTGGTGCTAATGCCGACCTCCGCGCCAAAACCGTAGCGGAAGCCGTCTGCGAAGCGGGTGCTCGCGTTGTGGAAGACTCCGGCGGCGTCGACCTGGTTGAGGAAGCGTTCCACACTGGACGGGTCTTCTGAGAGAATCGCCTCCGTATGCGCGCTGCCCCAGGTATGAATGTGCGCAATGGCTGCGTCAAGGTCAGGAACCAGGGCCAGCGCCAGTGTCAGGTCTCCATACTCCATGTGCCAGTCGTCTACCTCTGTCGCTGTGATGTCTTGCCGGGCAAGCAGTTCCCGCACGCGCGGGTCGGCCCGCAGCGACACGCCGCGCGAGACCAGGTGGGCCGCAAGCCGCGGCAGCAGCGTTTCAGCAAGCGTCTCATGCACGAGGACCGTTTCAACCGCGTTGCACGCAGAGGGGTAGTCGCACTTGGCATCGGCAACCACGTGAAGGACAAGATCCGGCCGTGCAGAGGCGTCGACATAGATGTGACAGACTCCCTCAGAGTGGCCAAGTACCGGGATGCGAGTTGAACGCTGGACGTACTCGACCAGCGCCTTCGACCCACGCGGAATGACCATGTCAACCAGGTCTGAGTAGGTCAGCAGCTCGGCCACCTGCTCCCGTCCCAAAACCAGGGCGACGGCGTCTTGCGGCAGGCCGACGCTTGCAATCGCCCTCCGGATCAGCCCGACCAAGGCCGCCGCGGTCTGCTCCACTTCCCTGCCCGGCTTCAGCAGCACGGTGTTGCCGCTCTTGAGCGCGAGCGCGGTGATCTGGGTCACGGCATCAGGCCTTGCCTCAAAGATCACGGCCAGCACGCCCAGCGGCACGCTGCGTTTTTCGAGTTCGAGGTTGGTGTCGAGCTCGGTTGCCGCCAGCACCCGGCCGAGAGGGTCTTCAAGGGCGGCGACGGCGCGCACCTGCTCGACCATCTCCGCCAGTTTCGACGGGGTGAGTCGCAGCCGCGCAATGGTTGCGTCGGTCAACTCACCTTCGGCCTTCAGTCCCGCCGCTGCGGTCAGGTCGAGGGCGTTTGCAGCCAGCAGCTGATCGGTCGCTCCTTCGAGTGCCTGGGCGATGGCCGCGAGTGCGGCGTTGCGGGCCGCCTCGGACAGCGGCGCCAGGAGACGAGAAGCCTGCTTCGCGGCGGCGGCAGTCGCGCGGACCGGCGTTGCCGTAACGGGTTCAATGGCGGCTGCGCTCATAGGGTTACTCCTCTCCTTGTACTCTTAGCGGGCTCAACAGCTATCCCTACCGCCGACTGGGGCAGGAAGACCGTGCCGACCCGGTCTCCGTTGCACACTGCCTCCAGCAGACGCGGGGTGCGTCCATTCGCGATCACCACGCGTCTGCCGGCCTCGGTCACGATCCGCGCGGCCTCTAGCTTCGAGGCCATGCCGCCACGACCGCGCCCGTTGCCGCCATGGGCACAGGCGCGGATCGCCTCGGTGATCTCCGGAACCTCCGGGATCAGGGCAGCGTGTTCATGGGTGGGGTCGCGGTCAAAGAGTCCATCGATATCCGAGAGCAGCACCAGCAGGTCCGCATCGATATGCTTCACCAGCAGCGCGGACAGCTTGTCGTTATCGCCAAAGACCCGTGCCTCAGCTCCGGACTCACCACCCAACTCAGCCGGCCGGTCGAGCTCCAGGACCGAGACAGTATCGTTTTCATTCACGATAGGAATGACCCCAAGCTCCAGCAGCGCGCGCAAGGTCGCGCGCAGATTTTCATAGCGCGTAGGGTCGCGAAAGTCGTCCTCAGTAAGCAAGACCTGCGCGATGCGGCAGCCCATGGTCGCAAACGCCTCGTCGTAGAGGCTCATCAGCCGCGACTGGCCGGTCGCAGCGCAGGCCTGCACCAGAGGCAGCTCTGCCGGTCGCTCCTTGAGGCCCAGGCGCTCCATTCCTAGTCCGATCGCCCCGGAGCTGACCAGCAGCACTTCGATTCCCTGCTCGCGCAGCGCGGCGACCGACTCCACCAGGCCGCACAAGAGGCCAAGCGCCACTCGCCCATCCGCGCGCATGATCACATTGGTCCCAAGTTTCACAACGACGCGCCGCGGCCTCGACAATGCTGACGACCGGTGCGACCTTAGCTGTTCGGCGAGTTGCTGCATACCGTCCATGGTAGCCCGCCGTCTCTATAATCAGCAGTATGTTCGCTGCCCTGCGATTCCTCTGGAATGCTACACGCGGGTATCGCCTCGCCCCCTGGCGCAGCCCCTACCTGCGATGGCGGATCGAGACCTACTCCGGGCTGCATGCGGACACGATGACGGACGCCCAGGTCTTCGGCTTCCTGTGGCAGGAGCGATCAAACCTGCTGCGCTTCCTGCGGTGGACCTCGGAGATGGAAGCCAGTCATGATTAGAGTTGCCTACTTTCTTCTGCTGGTGACAGGGATGGCGCAGGCGCAGGATGCTACCCTGCGCGTCAACTCGACAGTAGTGCTGGTGCCGACCCTGGTCGAAAAAAAGTCGGGTGAGGTGATCTACGGCCTCAAGGGCAGCGACTTTTCGGTTGAGGACAATGGCGTTCCGCAAACCGTGCACCTGGACGATGACCTCGATACCACTCCGGTCTCGCTGGTAGTGTGCCTGGAGCGGGGACGCTCGAGTGCGATCCAGTTCGACAAGTACGCCCGTTTAGCGCCGCTGCTGGATCTGTTTCTCGGCACCGGCAATGGCGAGGTTGCGCTGGTCGAGTTCGACTCGAAGACGGTCTACCGTGAGGGCTTTACGCGCGACACAGCGGTGCTCAACGATGACCTTGAGGACCTGCGTCCCGGTGACGGCGGCGCCGCGATCCTCGATGCGGTCGGCTACTCGGTCGACCTGCTGGAGCATCGCCCGGCGGACCGGCGTCGTGTGTTACTGCTCATCTCGGAGTCGCGCGACCACGGCAGCAAGGGCGTGTCGCCGCAGGATCTCGTGCAGCGAATCGGTGTGAGCAATACACTGGTGCTGAGCCTGACCTGGTCCCCGGCTAAGGCCGAGATGCTCGACCAGCTGGCACACGGGGGCGGCAACCTGATCGAGCTGTTGCCGATGGCGGTGCAGGCTATGCGCTCGAATGTCGCCAAATCGCTGGCGGTGATGAGCGGCGGTGAATACCTTTCTTTCGGCCGCGAGAAATCCTTCGAGGACAAGATCGGGGAGCTCGCAAGCCACGCCCGCAATCGCTACATGCTCAGTTTTCATCCCTCCACCCTCTCGCCCGGCTTTCATCGATTGCGGGTACAGTTGAATGCGGATGTAGATGGCAGCGTCGTCGCCCGCACCGACTATTGGGCTACGGCCGGTGCGCCTTCCTCCCAATAGCTAAGGAGATTTGCATGAGCGAGATGATCGCCCTCACGGCCGCCGACGGCCACGAATTCGGCGCTTATGTAGCCCGCCCTGATAGACCGCCCAAGGCCGCACTCGTCGTCATACAGGAGATCTTCGGTGTAAATGCGCACATCCGCTCAGTGGCCGACAACTTTGCCAACGCCGGGTACCTTGCCGTTGCTCCAGCGCTCTTCGACCGCTACGAGAAAAACGTGCAGCTCGGCTATTCGGGCGAAAACATGCAGAAAGCCGTAGCGTTTGCCAGGCAGATGAACATGGACTGGATAGCAGCCGACACTCTGGCGG
>CAXUND010000001.1:55903-122429 GCA_964252445.1 uncultured Acidobacteriaceae bacterium
TGCCCACGAGGCAGTGAAGGCGAAGGTCGGGGTGGTGGGCTACTGCCTGGGCGGATCGGTCGCATGGATCGCGGCTGGCGGCATGCCGGTTGACGCCGCCGTCGGCTACTACGGCGGTTTTATCGCCAGGCTACTTGACCAGGCCCCGAAAGTACCGGTTATGCTGCACTTTGGCGAGAAGGACGACCACATCCCCTTGAGCGATGTCGAGAAGATCAAGGCTGCCTACCCCGATGTGCCAGTCTATACCTACGACGCAGGACACGGCTTCAACTGTGACGCCCGGGACAGCTATGACGCTCCCGCAGCCAGGCTCGCGCTTGAGCGTACGATGGCATTTTTCGCCGAGCACCTAGACTCGTAAGGCAATGGCATAGGGACGAGCAGGTGCGGGGTGCCCCAGCTCTCGAGGCTTAAATCAGGGGCCCTCGCCCTTTCAAGTTGCGACTGAGCCCGCGTTCTTTTCGCGTCCTTGGCCGACCGTTTTGCATCTATTCGGCATCATGAGCTGGAATCAAGCGGACGCGCTCCGGGGGCAGGTTGGCTGACATGGATGCGGCAGCCCAGGCGGCGTGGAAACCAAGCTTCAACCCGTGGCTGATTGCCGCCACGGTAGCTCTGGCTGCCTTCATGGAGGTGCTCGACACCTCCATCGCGAACGTCGCGCTGCCGCACATCGCCGGGGCGCTTGGCGCGAGCGGCGATGAGAGCACCTGGGTGCTCACCGCTTACCTGGTGGCGAACGCGATTGTGCTGCCCATGGGCGGCTGGCTTTCCAGCATCGTCGGGCGAAAAAACTTCTTCATGATCTGCATCGTGATCTTTACGGTCAGCTCTTTTCTCTGCGGGATCGCCCCTTCGCTGACCATGCTGCTGCTCTTTCGAGTTATGCAAGGCGCAGGCGGCGGTGGTCTGCAGCCCATGGCGCAGGCGATCATGGCGGACTCCTTTGAGCCCGCGAAGCGAGGCCAGGCATTTGCTCTCTACGGCCTGGTGGCAGTTCTCGCGCCTTCAATCGGCCCCACGGTCGGTGGCTGGCTTACCGATAACTACAGCTGGCGGTGGATCTTCTACATCAACATTCCGGTCGGTGTGCTGGCCCTGGTCATGACCCAGCGCGTCGTCGAGGAGCCGCCATGGCTGAAGCACGCACGCAGCAACCTTTTTAAGATTGACTACGTTGGCGTCAGCCTGCTCGTTCTATCGATGGGCGCCCTGCAGGTCATGCTCGACAAAGGCGAGGAGAAGGATTGGTTTGCCTCCCACTTCGTATCAGGCTTCGGCATCACCTTCCTGATAGCCTTCATTGCGCTGATCTTCTGGGAGTGGTTCGGAGCCAAGACACCGCTGGTCGAGGTCAAGCTGTTCAAGATCAGGAACTTCGCTACATGTTGTTTCCTGATGCTGCTGACTGGTGGCCTGCTCAACGCGACCACAGTGCTGCAGCCGCAGTTCCTGCAGTCCGAGATCGGATACACAGCCACAATCGCGGGACTTTCCCTCTCAGGCGGCGGCCTCGTGCTCCTGATCATGATGCCGATGGCCGGGCAGGCGGTAGGCCGGTTTCCGGCGCGAAACATCATTGCGATTGGCTTCGTCATTTTCGCCTTTTCGTACTGGTACACAGCGACCCATCTCAACCTTGGATTGAGCTTCAAAACCTCCTCGTGGCTGCGCGTTCTTCAAATCTGCGGCATTCCCCTGGTCTTTATCGCGGTGACCACGGCGGCCTATTTCGGAACGCCTCGGGCCAAAAGCAACCAGGTCGCCGGGCTCATCAACTTCGTGCGCAATCTGGGCGGCAGCATCCTGATCTCGCTCACCAATGCCCAGATCACGCAGCGCGCACAATTTCACCAGGAGCAGCTGACCAAGTATGTCGTGCCTGCCAGCAGCGTTTTCCAGAGCTATGTAAATTCCCTGCAAGGCGCGTTCCGCGGTTCGGCCGGGCAGGCGCAGGCGCAGTACCTGGCGCAGGGACAGATCTCGAACATGCTGCTCGGGCAGGCCTATTCGCTGGCCTACGTCGATGTTTACTGGATGCTTTGCGCCGTCGCTATCCTGATGATCCCCCTCTCCTTCCTGCTCCAGAAAAATAATCCCAAAGTTGACAAGGTAGAGGCGCGCGGCGAGTGAGCTCAGGTTCGCTCGCCAGGCCGACAAGAGACTTTTCGCACGCCTGGCGCGCTCTGCGCCACGGCAACTTCCGGCTCTTCGTCTCCGGGCAGAGCATTTCGCTGGTCGGCACCTGGATGACCAGGATTGCCACCGCCTGGCTGGTGTATCGCCTCACCGGCTCGGCCTTGCTGCTCGGCACCGTCAGCTTCGCCGGTCAGCTCCCGACCTTTCTGCTTGCGCCGTTTGCCGGCGTTCTGGTGGACCGCTGGGATCGTCACCGGGTGCTGATCGCAACCCAGGTCGTCGCCATGCTGCAGTCCTTCGCGCTCGCCGGACTCACGCTCACGCACCGCATCACCATCCAGGAACTGGTTTGGCTTTCGATCCTGGGCGGCCTGGTGAACGCCTTTGACATGCCCGCCCGCCAGTCCTTCCTGGTGCAGATGGTGGGCGGAGGTCCGGGCGCCCTCGACGCTTCCGCAAGCCGCGCTGACCTTTCGAATGCAATCGCGATTAACTCTTCCATGGTGAACCTGGCGCGGCTCATCGGCCCTGCGATCGCCGGCGTGATTATCGCGGCCTCCAGTGAAGGCTGGTGCTTCCTGATCGATGGCATCAGCTATGTCGCGGTAGTTGCATCGCTGTTCGCCATGCATGTGGTGCGCCTCCCGCGGGCCGACGGGCCGAAGCCGTTGCTGACCACACAGCTTCGGGAGGGTTGGACCTATGTGGCAGGTTTTGCGCCGATCCGCACCATCCTGCTTCTATTTGCTCTGATCAGCCTGATGGGCATGCCTTACATGGTGCTGATGCCGGTCTTTGCCGCGGAGATCCTCAGGGGCGGTCCGCACACGCTCGGTTTCCTGATGGGCTGTGCGGGCGCCGGTTCGCTGATTTCCGCGCTGACGATGGTGCTGCGCCGCTCCGTACGCGGGTTAACCCCGATGATCCCGATGGCCGCGGCGATCTTCGGCGTCGGGCTAATCGGCTTCGGCCTCTCGCGCGTGCTTTGGCTTTCGCTGGTGCTCATGGCGGTGGTCGGCTTCGGCATGATGCAGGGACTGACTGCCTCGAACACCATCATCCAGACGCTGGTGCCGGAAGACAAACGCGGACGCGTCATGAGCTACTACACCGTGGCGTTCGTAGGCATGGCGCCCTTCGGCAGCCTGATTGCCGGGGCACTTGCGCACAAAGTCGGCGCTCCACAAACGGTGATGCTCAGCGGGGCGGCGTGTCTCGCCGGGGCAGCCTGGTTCTGGTCGCGCCTGAAAGAGATTCGGCGGGAGATGCGCCCGATCTATGAGCAGATGGGCATCGTGCCTGCTCGCGCCGTGTCCGAGGTCGCCACCACCCAGACGGTACAATAAAGGCGATGATTCCTACACTTGAATGGACCTCTGCCGGAATACGCTTTCTCGACCAGACGCGCCTGCCGCTTGAAGAAGAGTATGTGCTCGCGAGCAGCTACCAGCAGGTTGCTGAAGTGATCACCACCATGGTGGTGCGGGGTGCACCGGCAATCGGCGTCTCTGCCGCCATGGGCGTGGCGCTTGGTATCTCGCAGTCGAAGGCCGAGACGCTCGAGGAGCTGGAGCAGGATTTGCTGATCATCGGCGACACGCTGGCGGCCACGCGTCCGACCGCGGTCAACCTCTTCTGGGCGATTGCGCGCATGCGCGCACACTTTGCCGTACTCGCAGCCCGGCCGGGCGCAACCGTCGCCAGCGTGCAGGCGGGCATGATCGACGAAGCGCGACTGATGTATGACGGGGACATAGCTGCCTGCCGCGCTATGGGTGCGAACGGCGCGCCGCTGTTGCCGCGTGACGGTGGAGTGCTAACCCATTGCAACGCCGGAGCCCTCGCGACTTGCGGCTATGGTTCGGCGCTGGGCGTGGTCCGCTCCGCGGTTGCCGCCGGGAGCACGCTGCGGGTCTATGCCGACGAGACGCGGCCTTTCCTGCAGGGCGCGCGCCTGACCGCATGGGAGATGATGCACGACGGCATCCCCACCACGGTGCTGTGCGACAACATGGCGGCCAGCCTGATGCGGCAGGGCAAGATCCAGGCCGTGATCGTCGGTGCCGACCGCATTGCGGCCAATGGGGACGTCGCCAACAAGATCGGCACCTACGGCGTGGCCATCCTAGCCAAGGAGCACGGCATCCCGTTCTACGTTGCCGCGCCCTGGTCTACTGTTGACACGGCGACGCCGTCGGGCGATGAGATAGAGATCGAGCAGCGCTCCGCGCGCGAAGTGACGCACCATGTGGGCAAGCAGCTCACGCCGCACAATGTGGAGATCGAAAACCCCGCCTTCGACGTGACACCAGCGAAATACGTCACCGCGATCATCACGGAGCGTGGCGTCATCCACTCGCCCGATCAAGTGCGCATTGCAGCGATGGAAGAGGCTGTCCCGGCGTAGGTTCCTGCTGCCGTTGCAATGGAGGCTGAGGTCGGTTCTTCTGCTTCGTTCAGGATGACACGAGTTGGTTCAGGATGACACGGCAGCTTCCGGGAAAAGCAAGTCATCCTGAGCAACGCGAAGGATCCGCTTTTAGCCCTTGCTCCCGGAGGAGCCGTCGCCGCGGGGCCGGCACCTACTGCATCCAGCTTTGGTAGGGGTAGACGAGCAGGAACAGCACCATCGCCAGCACCAGCACGTCCATGTACAGCAGCAGCAGAACGCTGCCATGGTAGAGACTCCAGCGCCTGCGCAAGCAGCGAAACGTCTCGATACTTCCCCAGACGGTAAGCGCCAGCGGCAGGATCAGCACCGGCGCCGGCCGCACCGCGGGGAACCCTGAGACTCGGAATGCCACCGCCAGACCCACGATCACCAGTACCGTGCCCCGCATCAGCGAATGGGTGCGAAGCGCAAAAACCCGCATGGGAGAATGGGTCGAAAGGCTGGTCATTCGCTTCATCGTAGCGAATCGACCGAGGCCGCGCCCATCCGATCGTCTGGAGCCGCATTGATCCCCTCAAAGAAACCGCGCATCCCTCGCCTGCGGCTGAACCCTGCCGGAACGCTGGTGTTCGCCGCGCTGGTATTTGGAGTGTCAGCAGCGTTGACGCTCTCAGGCGGAAACGCCGTCTTCTGTGACCGCCTGGCGCCGCTCGGGGTCGCGGCCGCGCTTTCGGCGTTCCTCATCGCATTCACCTTTCGCCTGCTTTCAAGAACGGTCGCCGCGCCAGGGGAAACGACCCGCGGTGTTCTCGGCTGTACCCTGCTGCTGGCCGCGGTGGGGCTTTTTATCGATGTTCGTTACATCGCGCACTATCGGGCTCCTTGTTCTGATTTAGGTCAGCAGCTGCGCGACTGGAAGCACGCCCGGTAGAGCCGCGGTACACTCGGTGGGACCTAACACCCGGAGATCGATCCATGCTTAAAGGATTTCGCGACTTCATCCTGCGCGGCAACGTCGTTGACCTCGCGGTTGCAGTCGTTATCGGCGCAGCCTTCACTGGCATCGTTAATTCGCTGGTTGCCGACCTCATCAACCCGCTCATCGCCGCCATCGTGCACAAGCCGGACTTCTCGTCACTGGTGCTTGATGTCAATGGTGGAAAGATCAAGTACGGTAACTTCCTGAATGCGACCATCCAGTTTCTTCTGATTGCTTCGGTGGTCTACTTCTTCGTGGTCACTCCGCTGAACAAGCTGATAGCACGGCTGAAGCCCGCAGAAGCAGCGGCCCCAGTATCTACCAAGAGTTGCCCGGAGTGTCTGAGCGAGATCCCTCTGGCAGCACGCCGCTGCAGCCACTGCGGTCAGCCCGTCTCCTAACCACAGCCAGCCCGCAGCCTCTCAACAGGAAGAGCTGAGCGCTGAAAGCTATAAAGCTCTTGGCAGGACGTAGAGCCTTTTCAGCTTGCGCCCCTTCCTCATGTCGGCGCGGTTCTGCCCGCGGTGTAAATCGAGCGTTCTGCGGGCTGACCAAGAACTCTCGACCTGCCAATGACGGAAGAGGCTCGAACACAACTTCCCCGCGTACTCTGAGGAGTCCGGCACAGCCTTGCTCCTGCACCGGGGCTGGAGCGAGCGCTTCCTCTTCCCGGGCTGAGCGGGATTTCCGTCCGGTCGGCGAACCAAGGCGATGGTCGCTGTCAAGCTCATGCCGCACCTCGTGTACTCTCAGAAAATACCTTTCTGAACACACGCAGGAGCCCCACCTTGCCCGCTTCCCGATTCGCCGCTGCCCTTGCTCTCGCTCTCACCTCCGCCGGCCTAGCGCAAACGCAAAGTCCAGTCTTCGGCTACCGCGACTTCTCCGCGCAGGCGAAGCTCGACCAGATCTTCCTTGCCGTGCCGGATGCAAAGCTTGCGGGCGAGGAGCTGAAGACGCTGACTGCTGAGCCGCACATAGCTGGCTCGCCGGAGGATTACAAGACAGCCCTCTATGTCGCCGACAAGTTCAGGGCTGCAGGTCTCGAAACAAAAATCACCGAATATAAGGTGTGGCTCAACCTGCCCGGAAAGATCAGCCTGTCCGCCACGGACTCTGCAGGCCATGTGCTGATGACCGGGCCGACACGTGAGCACGTGGACGGCGATCCATTCGACGATGACCCTCGGGTGACCCCCGGCTTCAACGGGTCGTCCGCCTCGGGCGATGTGACAGCGCCGGTGGTCTATGCGAACTACGGCCGCCCGGAGGATTTCGCTCACCTTGCCCAGCTAGGCATCGACATCAAAGGCAAAATCGTCCTGGTGCGCTACGGCGGCAACTTCCGCGGCGTCAAGGCCTATATTGCGCAGCAGCACGGCGCGGCCGGGCTGATCATCTACTCCGACCCTGCTGACGACGGCTACTTCCGCGGTGAAATGTATCCCAATGGGCCGTATCGTCCTGCCTCCGGCATTCAGCGCGGTTCAATCCAGTACATGTTTAAGTATCCCGGCGACGTGACCACCCCCGGCATTCCCTCAACTGCTGATCTGCCGATGTCCGCGCGCACCCCGCCGGAGAAGGCAGCCAGCCTGCCGACCATTCCGTCCACACCCATCTCCTACCAGGACGCGCAGCCTATCCTTGCTCATCTCGAAGGACCGGAGGTTCCGCGATCCTGGCAGGGTGCCTTGCCGTTCGACTATCACGTCGGCGGCACCGGTGTTTCCGTCCACATGATCCTGGAGCAGAAGTACGACTATCGCACCATCTGGGATGTGACCGGGACCATTGATCCCGATCCCGGCAGCAAGGAGGACCCGAACGCCTGGGTGGTTGCCGGCAACCATCGCGATGCCTGGGTTTACGGTGCGGTCGACCCCAACTCCGGCACTGCGGCCATGCTTGAGGCCGCACACGGCATTGGCGTGCTACTCAAGCAAGGATGGAAGCCGAAGCGCCGCATCACTTTTGCCAGCTGGGACGCTGAAGAGGAAGGACTTATCGGTTCGACCGAATGGGCGGAAGAGAAGGCGCATCATCTCTCGGGCGCCGTGGCTTACTTCAACATGGACGTCGGCGTCTCGGGCAAGGATTTCAACTCGGCGGCTGTCCCGTCACTAAAGGAGTTCGTTCGCGACGTAACCCGCGAGGTTCCGAGCCCGAAAGGCGGCACCGTGTACGAGCAGTGGAAGATCTCACAAGCGGATGCCGGCAGACGGCGCGGTGCGAACAACGGCTTTAACGAGCATCGGCCGGCGGCAGCCAAGGTCAATGATGAAGTCGAGATAGGCGATCTGGGCTCGGGCTCTGACTACACGCCTTTTATTCAGCACCTGGGCGTGCCTTCAACCGACGTGGGCTCCGACGGGCCTTACGGTGTCTACCACTCGGTCTTCGATAACTACGCCTGGTTTATCAAGAATGCCGATCCGACGTTTGTGTATGAGAAGCAGATGGCGCAGGTATTCGGCCTGGAAGTGCTCCACATGGCGGACGCCGACGTGTTGCCCTACGACTACGTAACTTACGCGAAAGAGATTACGGAGTACCTTGATGCAGCAAAGAAGAAGGCAACAGATGCCGGGCTCCCGCTCGACACAACGGCTGCCCTCGCCGCGGTGCAGCAGTTTACGCTCGCTGCGCAGGTGGTTCGCCAGAAGCAGCTCAGCGCGCCGGCAAATGCTTCCGCTCTCAACGTGCAGCTGCGAGCGGCCGAGAGTGATTTGCTTTCGGAGGCAGGCCTGCCCAACCGCCCATGGTTCAAGCACACCATCTATGCTCCGGGCGAGTACACCGGCTATGCCGCGGTGGTCATTCCGGGCGTGAACGAAGCTCTTGACGCGAAGAACGCGGGGGTAGCGCAGGCGCAGCTTGCGGTGATCGCCGCCGCCCTGGATCGGGCGGCCGCTACGCTGACCAAGGCGGGGCAGTAGTCGAGTTCAGCCGCTCAATACGGGTGCGTGCGAGAGCCGGGCGTGAGGAGTATGCTGTGGGCATTCCAGTTCCCCCGAGGTGCTCATGCTCAGGAGAGACTTTCTCCGTCGCTCTGCCTCCGGTCTCGCCGCAACCTGGCTTTCGAGCAAGCTGGGCCGCGCCGCAGTCCCTGACCTTCCCCGGCTTGAGAAACAGTATGCCGCGCATGACGAAGTAGTTCTCGGCCGCACCGGCATCCGCACCAGCCGCCTGGCCATGGGCACTGGCACCATCGGCGGCGGGGGTGCCTCAAACCAGACGCGCCTGGGCGACGATCCATTTACACGCCTGCTGCTGGACGGCTACCACGACAATGGTCTGCGCTTCTTTGACACCGCTGACTCTTACGGCAGCCATCCTTATGTAGCGGCAGCGGTGAAGCAGCTTCCACGGGACAAAGTCGTCGTCATGACCAAGACCGATACTCGCGATCCCGCCGGCGTTCGCGGCGACCTCGAGCGATTCCGCCGTGAGCTGGGCCTCGATCAGATTGATATTGTATTGATTCACTGCGTGACGGAGGCGGACTGGACGACCCGCTACCGCGGCGCCATGGACGTACTGTCAGAGGCCAAGCAGAAGGGCGTTATCCGGGCACACGGTGTCTCCTGCCACAGCATTCAGGCTCTTCGTGCAGCGGCGGCTTCACCCTGGGTTGACATCGACCTGGTACGCCTGAATCCAATCGGCTCGCACATGGACGCTGATCCCGCAACCGTCATCACCGAGATCAAGAAGATGCGTGCCAACGGCGTCGGCATCGTGGGCATGAAGATTCTTGGGCAAGGCGATCTGCGCGATAAGCCGGCCGAAGCGATCCGGTACGCGCTGTCGACCGGCGTGCTGGACGCCTTCACGATCGGTGCGGAGTCACACCGGGAGCAGACTGATCTGACTAGAAGGATTGCGGCCGCCTAGCTCGGCGAGGTTCTCTAATCCTTTGGAACGGTTGAAGCTGCGCAGGACTCAGGGTCGTGCGCAGTTTACGCGTAGGTCCTCAGGAGGAAGAAAGTGGTGAGGACTGCCAGAAAGACGGCCGTTGCTTTCAGATCCTGCCGCAGCGGGTTGACCCCTTCGCGTCGGGCTCCGAATTGGGTGACCAGGTACAAGGGGATGTCGCCGGCTGCGACCGCCACTACCGCGCCGGTGATGCCAAAGAAATGAAAACCGGCAGGGATGCCGATCAGCATAGCCGCGCAGTAGCATGCATTGCCGACGGCATTGTATTTGGTCTTACCCAGTGAAAACAGGACCGGCGCCGTTGTCTGATAGAGCAGCGTGTGCCATAGGCCAAGCGCGAGGATGGGGATCATCGCGGCTGCCTGCCGGTAGCGCGGATCGTACAGTTTGACGATCAGCAGGTGGCCCCAAACGGACATCACCGCGAGCAGCACAGCGCCGGCAAGCAGCGCAAAGAAGCGATAGTGAAGAAATTTGTTTCTGAATTCCTCCCTGGGAAGATGGATGATGCGGGCGATAAACGGGTAAGCGACGCGCGAGCTCAGTGAAAGGATGACCGCACGCGGGATGTCTGACAACGAGTAAGCGATACCATAAATGCCAAGCAGAGACAGGCTTACCAGCCGGCCCAGGATCAGCCGGTCCGCCTGCGACGCGAAAAAGAAGAACATGGTACCCACCATGATCCATTTGCCGAAGTGGATGATGCTCCGCGCCGCCTCCTTATCCCAAACAAAGCGATTGCGGATGCCGGGAGCGAAGTAGGAGATATGGCTGATGGCCAGGCGGTATAGCACAGATATCAGCTGGCCACCGATGATCGCCCAAACGGATGGGCGATAGTACGCCCACAGCACGGTGCAGACCAGGTTCACCAGCGCCGTACTGCCGTCGATCCCAAAGAGTCTCTTTACGGACATGTGGCGGGACAGGCTAAGCAGATTGGTGCTGTTCAGCCCGGAAATCAGGGCTGTCAGAGCAAGGACGGGGAGCAGGATTCTCAGATGAGGGTCATGGTAGAACGCTGCCATCTCCCAACTGGCTGCAACGGCGCCGAGCCAGATGACGGCACCGCGGAGGAACTGGATTGACCATGCTGTATTAAGGAAGAGCGGCTCGTCGCCTCGAGATGATTGCACCACGCTCGGCGCCAGGCCAATGTCGGAGAGCAGAGTGAGTCCGATGATAAGCGTCGTCAGCAGAGTCATCTCGCCGAAGACGGCGGGTAACAGGAGTCGCGTAAGCACCAGGCTGCTGACCACCCGCAAGCCCATGCCCGAGCCATACTCGAGGATGGTCCAGACCGAGGCGCGCGCCGCCTTGGATTGAAGTGCGGGCAGATCGACAGCGGCGTCGGCTGTCACCGCGGGTGTGCTCATGGTTATTTCCTGCGCCCCTGGTAGCTCTGGCTGTTCTATCGGCTTATTCAGGCCATGACTTAAGCTGCTTCCAGTTGGAGCCTTGGCTTCTCAGGTGCGTGAAGGAGCGGTTTGCGGATCCGATGGCGGCTACGGAAAAGATGAAGAGGAGCGGGTCGCACGGAAAACGAAAACGTGGCTTGACGATAGTCAGGCCGCTGCTCACCATCACCAGGCACAGTGCTCCAGCCGTGATCCAGGCTAGCGGAGTGTTTCGAAACATCCACAGGCCGACCAAGCTCAGCAGCAGGATGGGCAGCATCGCCCAGCCAGCCAGCTCGGCAACCAGCGAGTTGTGGAGGCCCGGTGTGGCCGGTTTTCCCACGGAGTCCAGCACCACCAGCGCGCGCTCGACAAACAGTGTGGCGTAGCGGGCGCGGTGAGAAAGGATCCAGACCCTGGCTCGCGCATGATGATCCCGGTCCCACACCACCTCATCTCCGAACTGTTCTTCCGGAGTGATGTCGGGCCGGATCAGATTGCCCGAGCGCGGCTCCGCCTGATCATTAGCGCCCAGCTCCAGGTTGAAGCCGCCGTTGGTCGCGACGGCGTTCGTGTGCACGACCAGGTGATTGCGCGCAATCCAGATACAGGTGGGAAGCAGGCTCAGGGCCGCGATCGCACCGGCAACTCCCAGACGCCTCCTGATTGCTGCGGCCAGCGCAAGCATTAATCCATACGGTACAAACACGGTGCTTGCAGCTGCGGCGACGCCGGCAGCCAGACCAGCCAGGCCTCCAACTACTGCTGATCTGCTTTGTATGGCCTTGAGGGTGAGCGCTGCCGCGAGCAGGACGGCGACAGCGGTGAGGATGGTCGGATAGATGGTGGTGGCCGCATAGTTTAGGCCGGGGTGAAAAGCGACTATGATCGCTGCGCCTTTGGCCTCTGCCTCGCTCACCAGATGCCTGGCCGTCCAAAGTACAAGGACCGGCAGAAGACAGGCCACTGCGGCATCCGCGAAGCTGAACAACCAGTAATGCGGGCCGAAAAGCTTGATGCCCAGCGCCAGCAAGTAAGGCATGGCCGGCGGACGGTACGCCGTGTAGTGACCGAACAGACGGTAGCCTGATCCAGAGGCAATGGAGTTGGCGATGCTCCAGTATTCAGTTTCATCGTAAAAGCGAGGCTCGCGTCCAGCAAAGGCGACCAACAACAAGCGCAGCAGAGCAGCCAGAGCCACGCACAAGGGGAGCGTCCAACGCGCTAAGAGCGTCCCTCCGAGCCATCCCGCCAGCGAGGCCCACATCTGCTTCGATCGCACGTTCTCTGTCAAGGACTCACCTGACCTGCAACTCTGCCTGTAGCACAGACCCGCTTCCAACGAGTGTAGGGAAACCTATTCTTCCGTAGCTCAGGATTACGGTAGCTTGATGACCTTGGTGCTTCCGCTTATGAAATCGAACGAATGAAACCAGTGCAAGATCATAGACGGACAGGCTCATTGCAGCGACTACCCTTCAACACGCAAGTAACCACAAACGCCGCATTGCTGAAGAGAAATATTGACAGCGATCTGACACAAGGTTGTAGTTGAACTGCCCCTGACCGTCACCGGCGCTTGATACTCGGGAAACTACCTTCGTCTAAGTCTGTCGCACGGGGCAACATCTGAGACGGTTGCTCGCACGAGATGTGCCGGCTCTTCGACACTATGGAAGCTATCGTCTTCATCCCGGCGCTGGTCTGCATCGGCGGGCTCTTCTACTGGGGGCCGCAGAAAACCTTCCTTTATGTCTGCCTGCCAGTGCTCCTTCTGCTTCCGGCATATTTCACCTGGAAGACCAGCGGGTTTCCGGGCGTAGGCTTCGGCACGACTGTCCTGCTGCCGCTGGGCATCTCGCTGATCGCCCTCGCGCCTTCCCGCTGGAGGCTGAAGAGATGCGACGCTTGGATAGGCCTCTACATACTCTCGAGTGCTGTTGCCGATCTCAGGGTGGGCGAAACCGCACTAGCAAAGTACCGACTGTTTGAGGTAGTCTGGCGGGCTCTGATTCCTTACGCCGCCGGTAGACTGCTGATCGAGCAGACCAATGCGCGTCGAGCGACGGCAAAGCAAATGACTCTTATGCTTTGCGCCTCTTCGCTGTTCGCGGTTCCGGAATTCTTTCTCAAACTGAACCTCTTTCAACGAGGGGGAATGCACTTCTTCCCTGACGAGTGGCCCGGCTGGGTGACCCAGGTAAGATGGGGCTTCGGGAGAATCGCTGGTCCCTTCGGTACTTCTGAAATCTACGGGTTGGTGCTCATCTTGGGAGTCTTTTTGCTCCCGTGGCTTGCTGACTCTCAAACATCAAGACAGGTTCCGTGGTGGACTGCGAAAAAGGCGCGATTGACGCTATCGATCCTGCTGCTGTTGACACTGCTGATGACCCAGTCCCGCGGTCCTTGGCTGGGTGCGCTGATCGCTCTTCCGGTCACCTTGTGCGGGCTGACTAAGCGACCGCGGCGCTCACTGCTGCTAGCGTGTTCGATGTTCCTGATTCTTGCTGTGCCGATGTACAGGAGCTTTTCAGCTTACTCGAGTGGACCTCGCCAGGACTACGGCAGTGATCGGGAAACGGCGCAGTATCGGCAGGAGATGATCGAGAATTACTTTCCCCTGGCAGAGAAGGGTGGCCTTTGGGGATGGGGAACCTTTCACCCTGTAGTGGACGGCCAGACGTCGATCGATAACGAATTTCTCCGTGTCTTCCTGACGCAGGGGTATACGGGCGTCCTCAGCTATCTTCTGCTTTACCTCGAGGCAGGATACGCGCTCCTCCGCATTGGTCTTTCCACGACCTCTCGGGAAAGCCGGCATTTCTGCTTCGCGCTGCTGGGGATCTTTCTAGCCTGGATAGTTACCTTGAACACCGTATACATGGGCGGCCAGAGCTATGAGCTGTTCTTCTTGCTTGTGGGCTGGACGCAGGCTCTACAACCTGGCGAAAAATCGGAGAGCGCGGCTGAGTCGAAGGTGCTTCAACTCAACCGCGTGTACAGCTAATCTCCGCTCTTGTTCCTTGCCCATCTACTGCTGGACGCTCCATTTGATCACCGTCATGGAGTGCGGCGGCAGAGAGATCACCTTCCCCGGCGTGAAGTTCTCGACCGATCCCGTCACGATCTCCACGTTGGAAGCGGCTTCGTTCGTGTCGGTAATGTTTGCCGCGGCGAGCACTCCCACTGCGAGGGTGCCGCTGGGGCCGTCCGCTCCGAAGGTTGTCACTGGGAGAGTGTTCGCGCGGCTAAGATTTATCAAGATAAGTCCTCTTTCGCTTCGCCCATCAGAAAACGCGAACGTTTGTAGTTCGTGTGCTCCCGACAGCTGAATGTTGTCGTTGGTGCTGAGCGGCTGATTCCAGATGGGGTCGGCGCCCGACAGTGTAGTTGTCAGGAGATCGGGCAGAATTGCTGCGTTCGCCAGCTGCTCAGCCAGGAAGATAGGTCGTCGAAGATTCGTCTGGCCGCCCATGTCGACGACGGCACCAAACAGCGGCGAGGTTTCGGGCACGCTGCTACGCGTGTTTGAGAAGGGGTTGGCGTACTCAGGCAGAGCGAACATGTTCTGAACGGTGATGCCCAGGTCGCGGGTCATCAGCAGCATGTGGTCGATTAGAGCGATACCGGCTCCCTCCGAGGGCACCACACTGTTGATCACGCTCTGCGAAGCAGTCCCAGTCAGCGTACTTAAATTCACCTCGTACACCGCTAATGCCGCCGGAGCAACACCGCTGGTACCCTCTGCGGCTCTTGCCTGTTGATACATCGTCCCGGACGGCACGCTGTCCACGCTCTCCGGCTGCGCGAACATAGGTCCGAAGATCGCTTCCGTCGATGAGGTATCGTTTAACGAGTTAAACAGGTAGGGGGCTGCATCGACGGTGTCATACGATCCGCTGTTGGCCATCTCGGTGCTGGTCCAGTAAGGCACCGCGGCCCAGCTGCCAAGCACCAGGTTGAAGACACCCGGCTGATAGTAGGGAGACTTTCGTGCAGCCGAAAAGATAGTGGATGCCCGTTTGCCGTAGGCGACCGGGTCCGGCATCGACGCACCGTGAAACGATCCATCGTTCCAGGCTTCATTGCCGAGTTCCAGGTAGATCTTGGGGAAGACAGCTGTCCAGGGTTCGACCTGGCCGCGGGCCGCGCGCTTGGCGCCGTAGGGTGTGCCGGCATCTCCTGCGAGATACTCAATCAGGTTCTGCATCTCAGTGGGGGAGACACCAAGCGGCACGTTGTACCAGGGATTCGCTCCGATCAAGTGGCATAGCTGAAGTACTTCGTGCAGGCCGATGGTGATGTCATCGCGCTCTGTCTCCTGCTGGCTGAACGCGGTACGGATGCGCGCAAAGGGTGGCGCGATCGCATTGTCGATCGAGTTGCCTAGTCCCGCACCGTTGCTGTCCTCATAGCGAAGTACGCCCGGATGCAACGCCTTCAAGGTGTCCACTACTTCGTCCCGGAATGCGGTCGCATTTCCGGAGCTCGCGGGTGCGTTGACTGACACATCATCCAAAAGCATGCTGGTCTGTGCCACGTCAAACTTCAGCGCCACCGTTCCGACAGACTTCCCCTTTTCAGAGGTTGGAAAGCTGAAGGAGTAGTTTTCCCATTCGTTTGCGAGCTGAACTGTCTTCGAGAAGAAGACCGTGCTGCTGCTCGGTCCTTCCCTGGTAAGCGAAACGCTGACCTTGCTGCCGGCCCCAAGTCCTTTGGCGCGAAAAGTGAGTTGATACGTTCCGTGCAATTGGACGAAGGAACGCCCGTTGTAGCTGTCGAAGTAAGACGCGACCTCGGCAGTCTGACCTCCTGCCGAGGCATTCATGCGCAGTGCCTGCTTACCCGGAGTTGACGGTGACAGATCAGAATATTCTGTCGCGATGCTGGCGCCTCCCGTCGTGCTCGGCCACCAGCCAGCTTGCGCGTTCCCTGGCACGCTCATCTCGAGAATGAGGAAATCACCGGCTGCTGGAGCTTTCGCGAGCGGCGCAAAAGAGATGGTGACGCCCTTTTTGCCCGCGTAGCTGGCGGCCGTGCTGGACTTGACCGTGCCGGTCTCCCCGATGGCTTTGCCATACGTGAACTGGAAGCTCGCACCTTGCACGAAGTTAGCCGGCCAGACAGCATAGATATTGGTGTCCGTGCAACTGCTTGCGGTCGCCGCCGCGCAATGCAAGATAGTCCGGAAGGTCTCCCCCTCGAACCCGGGATTGCGGAAGACCAGGTTGCGGAGGATCTGCCCCGAATCATAAAAAGTTTGCCCACCCAGATTGATGCCGAAGCGCTGAACACCCCTTACTTTGGTGCTGCCGTCAATGGCGATATTGGTCGCATACTGATTGGAGACCTGTGCCGACAAGTTAGAAAATATTTCGCGTACGGACCTGGTCGAGGCCGTTGCGGAGTTGCTCGACTGAGCAACAAGGAGTGTTGGTGAGCATGCGAGAGAACCGATGACGAGGAAGTGAAAAAAGCTGTTTCTTATCGGACTGGCAATCGAGACTTGTGATCTATTCAAGACGTATTTCCTTAGAGGTAGCAGCCGTTCTCAAGTGATATTAACTGCACTTACGTAACGGGAGGTTTTGCGCGTTGCCTTTACTCTGTTCCTGTAGATACTGCACAGTAGAACGGAATGTCTGACGTAACTTACTGGTCAGATAGAACGGAGGCTTGCTATGGCCGAGCTGCGTAGCCGTGCTGGCGATGAGAACAAGGATTGTTCTGAAATAGAACAGCAAGAAGCAACAGGATCAGGCCGATGATCTAGACTGCTGCGTTTGGTTGCGGGCGATCATTATCTGCCAAGCATGCCGAATGTTGAAGGGCGCCCAATCTCGCAGTGGCTGGTAAGGGGCGGCATAAAGCGGAACGAACAAGACAGGATCAGATGACTCAAGAGATTGCTATATCTGCGCTCGATCCGACCCACAGGAACAGCTTTCTCGGGTCGGAGCCTAAATCGGGCGTCCGTCTTCAACTCGGTCGCAGCTTGAGAATGCATCGCAAGGCGGCGCTCGCTGTCACAGCTTTGGCGGCGCTGCTTCTGGTGGTCTTCGCGCTGTTACAAACACCGCTCTATCAGGCGAAAAGTGTCATCTATATCCAACCGGCCACGCCCAAGCCTCTTACTGATCTGGCGCCAGGAATGTATGATTCCTCGCGTTACGACTCCTACATTCAGCAGCAGCTTCAGACGATCGACCGCGAGGATATTCTCGCGGACGCCTTACACAAGCTGCCGGCAGGCTTGTGGCTGCGTCCGGGTGAGTCGGAGCAGTCTGCAGTGGCGCGGCTCAAGGCCGCCCTCAAGGTAGAGCGGGTGCTCAGCAGCTACGAGGTCATGATCAGCCTTAAGGGCGACGACGCAAACACCGTCACCCAGGTGGTTAATGCGGTCACGGCAGCCTTCCTGAACAAGGGGCGGTCTGATGAGCTGGCGCAAAGCGACGAGCAGCTGCGCTCATTAACCGGTGAACGGCAAAACATCGTCCATGCCCTGTCCCAAGATCGCCAGGAGCAAGCCCAGCTCAGCTCGAGCCTCGGGGTAGCGGATACCGCCAGCGAGACCACGGGTAACCCATACGACCTGCAGCTTCAGGATCTGCGATCGCAGGTGGCTGTCGCGAGACAGGCACACGATGTGGCCCTTGCCCAGCTCACAGCCGCTACCAGGGGAACTTCGTCAACAAGCTTGCTGGATGCGGCTGCGGACGATGTGGCGTCGACTGACCCGTCGCTCTCATCGCTAAAGGTGTCCATCATCCAGCGGCGGAGTGCACTAACGACACAAATGGCAGCGATGACTACGGCCAATCCTCTTTACAAGCAGGACCAGGAAGAACTCGCGAGGTTGGACGACTCACTCGCGAAGCTGTCCACGGGATTGCGCACCAAGGCGTCGCAACAGTTAGAAGCTAAGTGGAAACTTGAAGTAGAAAGAACCGGCGCGGTGCAGTCTCGCCTCGAGAGCCAGCTCGCGGAACAGACCTCGGTCGCCACTCATGCCACACCGCGCCTGCAGCGTGCCTCCGACCTGGTGGCCGATATAGCACGGCTCCAGGCACGGTATACGGAAACAGATAATGCGATTCATAGCCTGGAACTGCAGCAGAGCGCAAACTCGCTCGTGCATCTCTCGTTGCCGGCCATCCAGCCGCAACAGCCGGAGAGCCGCAAGCGCTCCACTATATTGCTACTCGCGCTCCCCATGGCTCTGCTCTGCGGAGTTCTGACTGCAATCATCCTGCAAAAAGCGGATTCCAGAATCTACGTTGCTGAGGATGTCGACCATCTCCTGCGCTTTCCACCGATGGCCGTGCTGCCGCATCCTGAAGAGGTGGACGGATCGACCAGTGATGCCTACCTGCTGCGGCTGGCAGGGGGGATCGCGCAGGCCCATCGGGTGGGTAAGGCGAAGACCTTTGTCTTCACCGGAGCGACCCCGGGCATGATGACCTCTTCGCTGGTCGAAGCACTGGCCAAACGGATGAACGAGATCGGCTACAAGGTAATCGTAACCAGGGCTTCTGCTGCTCTATCCGGAGTCAAGCGAGAGCTCCAGCGGCCGGCAGGAGCCGATCTGGGACAGGTAGTGGAAGTGGGTGCCGGCGCACAACTGGTTCCGGTGAGGGAGCAGAGGATCCTGGTTGACAGTCTGAGAGAAGGCCGCCTAAACGGCGACATGCTCTTCATTGACGCTCTGCCGTTGTTATGTTCGGCCGAGGCGGAGTTTGATACCCGCTTGGTCGATGTAACCGTTCTTCTGGCGCAGTCAGGGTCGACGACGCGAAGGGACCTGAGCAGAACTGTTGCGCTTGTCCAAAGGCTGACTTCGGCAGGGATCGCCGCGGTGGTCACTGACCTTCGCCTGCGCAACGCGGATCCGGACTTCCTAACAACGCTGCAGGCCCGTCCCCTTGCAACTTGAGGCTTCCGCTGTACGTGGGATGGCTGCGATGCCGGACCTAGTCAGCAGGAACTCTCACCGAACATCGACACGTGTAATCGAGAACCCGGCAGAACCACTTAGAAGCGTTATGTTTTTTTGAGGAGTCAAAGATGAAGTTAACCGAAGCAAGGCTGCTCCTCCGCCACTTCGCGCTGGGCGCACTTGTTCTGTGTGTGAGCCGGCCAAGTTCTGCGCAGGAGATGACCGACCTGCACGAGGTAAAGCAGTCCTCAGCGGAGGTGCTCCGATCATTTGAACCCGCGGTCGACCAGGAATACGAGTTGGGGCGAGGTGACGAGATCACCGTAGCGGTGATCGGCCAGCCAGATCTTTCCGGCAAACATGTAATCGGACCGGACGGAAGGATCAGCCTGGGAGTTGCGGGCGAGGTCGCACTTGCCGGCAGAAGTCGGGCTGCCGGCGCGATGGCGCTACAGACCGCCCTGAGCGCTTACTACCAGAACGTCACCGTCGCCGTCAGCGTGGACCGGTACACCTCGAATCATGTACTGCTGCTCGGCGACGTTGCTCACCCGGGACTGCTGTCCTTTGACGACACGCCGACGCTGCTTGAAGTGGTCGCGCGCGGAGCAGGAGGAATGTCGGCAGAGCCCGCAGGCGGCTCCGGCTCACAGATGAGTCCCAGAAACCCGATCGCCGTACCCGAACTATGCATGATCTACCGCGGAGATCAGACGGTGGTCACGGTCCGGCTGCGCGATCTGGTCAGGAACGGAGATCTGGGAGCCAACCTCCGGCTGAGGCGGGATGATGTAATCTTCGTTCCCGGTGACAATTCCTATGTCTCGGTCCTCGGCAGTGTTCTGCACCCTGGAGTTTTGAAGCTGGATACGACCTCGACCCTGCAGCAGCTGCTTGCCGAGGCTGGTGGGACGAGCGACAAGGGCGGCCGCTATCCGAAGATTTTCCTGGTTCATCCTGCTGTCGGAAGCGCTGCCGGCTCCGTCGCTGTGATCCCCCTCGAAGACGTGCTGAGAGGGAAACCGTTCCAGGTATCGATCCGTTCCGGGGACATCATCTACGTGCCTGAAACCGGCTTTAATCGCGCCGCGGATGTGTTGCAGAAGGTCGCTCCGCTGGTAAACCTGGTGACCGTGGCGGCCCTGTTGAACTGATCCGATAGAGCGCGGAATTAGAGCCTGCCCCTCACAGGACCTCCACTTAGGACCCTACCTTTGCGCGTTGGGAAGAAACTCAAGGAGCAGTCTTGTTTGACAACATTCGCGAGGATTGGCGCACACACGATCGCAAGTGGAGTCGACATGGCTTCTGGGTTTTATTGATCTATCGCTTCGGGCGCTGGCGGTATTCGATTCCATTTCGACCCGCGCGCGTTCCCTTTTCCGTCGCGTACAAGCTGCTCAAATTCTTGTCAGAAATGCTCTTGGGAACGGAGCTGCCATGTGAAGCAGTAGTTGGCCGCCGCTTCTGCATTGAACACATCGGTGGGATCGTCGTCAGCGGAGATGCTGTGTTCGGCGACGACTGCACCATCCGTAACGGAGTTACCGTGGGCCTTCGCCATCGTGGTACACGCGGCTCGCCGCGGCTTGGCAATCGGGTGGATATAGGCGCCGGCGCAAAACTCCTGGGTCCCATCCTTATCGGTGATGACACCGCGATCGGAGCGAACGCTGTGGTGATTTCGGATGTGCCGGCAAACAGCGTTGCGGTCGGCATTCCTGCGCGTAACCTGTCCCGAGACCGGACTGCTACGCTTCACCAAGTTGAGCAGAACGCGTGAATCTGTCGAGCGAAGCTCCGGTGCTGCTGTCGGTGGTTGTGATCGGCCGCAATGAAGGAGAGCGCTTGCGCCGGTGCCTCGACTCGGTCTGTTCCATGAAACAGCCCGACTCCGGCATTGAAGTGATCTATGTCGATTCGGGATCAACGGACGGAAGCGTCGATCTTGCCAATAACCTCGGCATCAAGACCATCTGCCTGCGACCGGCGAGGCCTTCGGCTGCGCTAGGGCGCAACGCGGGTTGGCGCGGGGGCCGTGGTAACTACGTGCTTTTTCTCGATGGCGACACCGTCCTCCATCCGAGGTTTGTCATCGACTCTCTGCCAGAGTTCAGCAGGCCCGAGATTGCAGTTGTCTGGGGACACAGGCGCGAGCTTTACCCGCAACACTCCCTCTACAATCGCGCTCTTGATCTCGACTGGATTTATCGTGCGGGTCTTACCGACTACTGCGGCGGAGATGCGCTCTTCCGCCGCAGCGTCCTTGAGGAGACTGGCGGCTTTGATGAGACACTCATCGCGGGAGAAGAGCCGGAGCTGTGCCGCCGCATCCGGGAACGCGGATTCAAAATCCTCCATATAGATCGGTCCATGACCGGCCACGACCTTGCCATTACGCACTGGAAACAATACTGGAGGCGAGCTCTTCGAGCAGGACATGCCTTCGCCGAGGTGGCCGACCGCTCACGGCAGACGAAAGCCCCTTTGTGGGTCGACGTTTGCCAGGCAAATCAGAGCCGCGCCCTGTTTCTGCTGGGCAGCGTTGCAGTCGGGATCGCCCTCACTCTTGCATTCCGGTCCGGATGGCCGCTCTGCTTTCTTGGCGCCCTTACGGTGCTGCTGGTCTGGAGAACTGCGTGGAAGGCGCGTTGGAAATCAGATGACCTGCTGGCGCTCGCTCTTTACGGTGTCCACTCGCATCTGCAGCAGATTCCCATCTACTTAGGCCAACTGCAGTACAAGTGGAATCACAGCAAAGGTCGCCGCTCAGAACTGATCGAGTACAAGGGGTGATGAGACTGAGCTGATTCGCCTCTCTATATTGCGCTCTGAGGCGAAACTGCACGATTCTTATGTAACCCGCCAAGGGCCGCGCTCTTCTCTGACCAGTCAGCGGCGTACTCCAGGCGGCTCATGGCAAGGCTGATGCTCGGCGCGAAACGGAAGTGCTGATCCAAGATGGCGGCGCGCATGACCCGGCGCAGTCCTGGTTTCACGCCCGCCAGCCACAAGTCCCCAAACTCCCGGTGGACACGGCGACGCAAGCTGATCAGTGCGCCGAGCGAGTGAGCATCCACCTCCTGCGCGTTTGTAAGATCGATCACCAGGCGCCCTCCAGGTTTGTAGGTGCGATGCACGAGACTGTCGAACTCAACCGCCGCGTCCCCGGAGAAGGCACCCTCGATCCTGACGATGGATGTCTGCTCCAGCCAGAACTGAGAAATGCGGAAAGGCTGACGCGCCTTTCGCTGCGTCGACATTGCGAGCAGCTGCATGGAGAAGTAGCGAAACAAGCCTGAAGCATTTGAGAAGTAGCGTGGCGCCAGCCGTTTCGGCTCCTGGTACAGGCGGTGCAGCCACTCCAGACCGACCGCCTGCATGCGTGACGGCGCGCGATGGTACACGCCCGAGAGAAAGTCCAGCGAGGCGCCGACCCCCACACAAACCGGAACCTGCAGGCGGTGGCGATGCATCGCCAACCATTTCTCCTGCTTCGGATTGCCGAAGGCCACAAGCAGGATGTCCGGTCGCGCCTTCCGGATATCACTAAGGATGTATTCGTGGTCCATATCTTCCAGACTGGTAAATGGCGGCGAGTAGCGGCCGGCGATCTTCGCTCCCGGATGGGTCTTCCTGATCCACGCCGCTGCAGCCGCGGAACGCTCTTCCTCAGCCCCGAGCAGATAGATACTGTAAGACTTTCTCGCAGCAAGCTCGACCAGGCGCGGAACTATGTCAGCTCCGGTGACACGCTCCCGCAAGGGATGGCGCAAGAGGTGCGAGGCCCAGACCACGGGCATACCGTCCGGCAGCACCATGGAACACTCATGCAGAATGCCCATCAACTCGTCGTCTTCAATGGCCTTGATGAGAAAGTCCACGTTGGCGGTGGCGATCTGATGGAACCCGCCATCCTTGATGTAACGTTCAATAATCCTGAGCACGTCCTCCAGAGACAAGTTGTCAATGGGAACACCCAGGATGGCGAGCCGCTTCCGTAGGCCGGAGAGAGCGCGTGCGCGCCTGTCTGTGCGGCATGCTTCCAGCTGGACTTCTGCTTCTTCGTACTCCAGTACGTTGTGCACTGTGCTGCCCTGCCTTCCACTCTTGCGTTTGCGCGCAGTTCCCTCGCAAGCAGCGAGCCAGGCCGAGGGACTGTTTCCGCTTGCCTGCCGACCGAGGGGATACATTGCGCTGTGGATCAGAACGGTCCTGCTTGTGATATCGACGGGCGAACCCGAAACTTTACAGGGCGCGACCGGAAGTTCCAGCAAGAAGCATCTGCGAGGCCACGGCCCCGTGTCAGTGGTGCAGGCGAGCATCCGTTCGTAGACGTAAAAGCCTGATCGTTACCTTGGGTCAACTCACATGACCGAGGTTTCCAAGGTTGCTGTCCGCGCGACCTTACAATCATGCAAAATGGCACAGGGCTCCACGCGTGGCCACCACAACCTGGCTGACATGAGCAACGCTGGTCAGCTCACTCGAATGCTTCTGCCTTTTGAAGGATGAACCATGAACCAGACAGTCCTAGTGACAGGCGGCGCGGGATTCATCGGCTCGAACTTCGTATTGCAGTGGCTGCGCGAGGAAGGCTCGCCCGTGGTCAATCTTGACCTACTGACCTATGCCGGCAATCCCGCGAACCTTGCTCCGCTCGCAGATAATGTTCCGCACACTCTGGTGATAGGGGATATCTGCG
The DNA here is from genome assembly GCA_964252445.1 of uncultured Acidobacteriaceae bacterium. Taxonomy (GTDB): domain Bacteria; phylum Acidobacteriota; class Terriglobia; order Terriglobales; family Acidobacteriaceae; genus EB88. Next base: position 79,397 of record CAXUND010000001.1, read on the forward strand.
ATGGCGAGTTGGTAGCCTCTTTGCTCGAGGAACATCGTCCCCGCGCCATCGTGCATTTTGCCGCCGAGAGCCATGTGGACCGCTCGATTCTCGAGCCACGCGCCTTTCTCCGCACCAACATCGAAGGCACGTACACGCTCCTCAATGCCGCGAAGACCTACTGGCTTACACTCGCGGACGCAGACCGCCATCTTTTCCGGTTCCTCCACGTCTCGACCGATGAAGTGTACGGTTCTCTAGGGCCGGATGATCCTCCGTTCAGCGAGGCCACTGCTTACGCTCCGAACAGTCCATACGCGGCCTCCAAAGCCTCGTCTGACCACCTGGTGCGGGCCTACCATCACACCTACGGATTGCCGGCCCTGACGACAAACTGCTCGAACAACTATGGTCCGCTACAATTTCCCGAAAAGCTCATCCCGCTGATGATCATGAATGCTCTCGAAGGCCGGGCGTTGCCGGTTTATGGCGACGGAGCGAACGTCCGCGACTGGCTCTTTGTCGAGGATCATTGCTCGGCAATCCGCACCGTGCTCGAACATGGGCGGATCGGCGAGGTGTATAACATCGGCGGCGAAAGTGAGCGGAGCAACCTCCACGTCGTGAGCACGATCTGCGACCTGCTCGACGAGCTTCGTCCCGACGCCAGCCCCAGACGCAGCCTGATCACCTACGTGGCCGACAGGCCGGGGCACGATCGCCGCTACGCGATCAACGCGGCGAAGATCCAACGCGAACTGGGCTGGCGGCCCAAGCTACGGTTTGAAGAGGGTCTTCGCAAGACCGTGGCCTGGTATCTCGAGCACCAGCATTGGGTCAGGGATGTGCAATCAGGCGCTTATCTTGACTGGATCAAGACGAACTACAGCGAGCGTGCGGCCTCATGAAAGGGATCATTCTCGCCGGAGGATCCGGCACTCGGCTGTACCCGGTCACGCAGGTGGTATCCAAACAGCTGCTGCCGGTCTATGACAAGCCGATGATCTACTACCCGCTCAGCACCCTCCTGCTGGCAGGTATCCGCGACATTCTCATCATTTCCACTCCGCAGGATCTTCCACGCTTCGAGGCGCTGATGGGCGACGGATCGCAGTGGGGTATCTCGCTTGCGTACGCGGTGCAGCCGTCCCCTGATGGACTGGCTCAGGCGTTTCTGATCGGGCGCAGCTTCATCGGCGACAGCTCGAGCGCGCTGATCTTAGGGGACAACATTTTTTACGGAGAAGCGCTTGACACTCTGCTTAGAGCGGCAGCGGCAAAGACCATAGGCGCCACCGTGTTTGCCTACCGCGTGAAAGATCCCGAACGATACGGCGTTGTCGAGTTCGACCATACGGGGCGCGCCATCTCACTTGAAGAGAAGCCTGCAGTGCCGAAGTCGCGCTACGCCGTCACCGGTCTTTACTTCTACGATCATCGCGTGTCAGACATCGCGGCCTCGCTGCGGCCGTCGTCCCGAGGAGAGCTTGAGATCACCGACCTCAACAAGGTTTATTTGGCCGAGCAGCAGCTTGAGGTTCGCACCATGGGACGCGGTATGGCGTGGCTGGATACAGGAACGCACGACTCGCTCTTTGAAGCCGGCGCCTTCATCCAGACCATAGAGCGACGCCAGGGCACCCGCGTCTGCTGCCCCGAAGAGATCGCCTACCGGAGAGGCTACATCTCAGGCACGCAGCTTGCTGCGCTTGCGCACCCTATCCGCAAAGGCGGCTATGGCCAGTACCTACTGGACCTGATCGACGAACAAACGTTTTTACCAGGCGAGTTGACCTAGATGCAAGTGAGAGAGACTGCCCTGCCGGGATTGTTCGTCCTCGAGCCTCGGCGATACAGTGACGAGCGCGGCTTCTTCATGGAAACCTTCAACGAGCGCGCCATGCTGGAGCAGAACCTGCCCACCCGCTGGTGCCAGGATAACTACTCTTACTCGAAACACAAGGTCATACGCGGGCTTCATTACCAGATTCACGCCGCGCAGGGGAAGCTGGTCCGAGTACTCTCCGGCACCGCACTCGACGTGGCTTTAGATCTGCGAAGGAGTTCCCCCACCTTTGGCCGGCATGCCGCCATCGAACTACGGGCTGAGGAGGGGACCATGCTGTATATCCCGGCCGGTTTTGCGCATGGCTTTGCCGCGCTGACCGAGCATGTCGGTTTTGCGTACAAGGTCACCGAATACTACTGTGCGGCAGCCGAGCGAACCATCCTGTGGAACGATCCGGCGCTTGCCATCCGGTGGCCCTTTCAGGCACACGAGGCGATCATCTCCGCCAAGGATCGTGTAGGGGTGCGATTCGCCGACGCAGAAACTTTCTCATGACAGGAACTTCCCTCGATCGCCCGATCCTCCTACTCGGTGCAACCGGACAAGTCGGTACAGAACTGATCAAGGCCTTTGCAGGTCGCAAGCTGCTGGCCCCTGATCGCCAGACCGCCGATCTCAGCCGGCCGGAGAGTCTGCGCTCTGTGGTCAGCGATGCTCGACCCTGGTTGATCTTGAATGCAGGCGCCTACACGGCAGTCGATCGTGCAGAGGCAGAGCCCGAGCTTGCCGACCGAGTCAATCATCAGGCAGTAAGAGTGCTCGCAGAAGAGGCGCACCGAACGGGCGCTCTGCTCGTCCACTACTCGACTGACTATGTCTTTGACGGCAGCAAGACAGAACCCTGGATCGAGTCAGACATCCCCGCCCCCCTGAATACCTATGGCAAGAGCAAGCTGGCCGGCGAGCGCGCCATCGACGAGGCCTGCGAGCGCTACCTCATCCTTCGCACCAGCTGGGTCTACGGTCCCCACGGAGAGAATTTCCTTCGCACGATGCTGCGCCTTGGGCGCGACCGAGACCTGCTGCGGGTGGTCAGCGACCAGTTCGGAGCGCCCACAACTTCGATTGCTCTGGCCCAGGCGACGCACGCGGTAATCCACCAGATCGAGCAGGAGGCGAGCAGCAGAAACAGCTGGTCCGGTATCTATCACGCTACCTGCCGTGAGCACACCAGCTGGTGCGACTTTGCCCGCAGTATCTTTGAGGCGGCTGCTGCCGTAAGCACTTACACGGCGCCGCGAGTCGAGGCAATTGCAAGCGCCAACTATCCCACGCCTGCAAAGCGCCCGCGCTACTCGGTTCTCGATTGCGATAAGCTTTGGAAACGCTTCAATGTTCAGCTACCGAGATGGAAGGATGCGCTTGAGGTAGTGATCCGATCCTGTCAGGATCAGCTGCAATGCTGACATACAAGCGACGCAGAGGTCGTCTACCTGGCAGAACCTCCAGACCACTCGGTGACGATATGCTCGACAGGACGGAACTTCCTTGAGCGCACGGTTGAGCCGCATAAGTGCCGGCTAAGATGCGCGCTGGTGAACTTTGCTCCGTAGGCGAAGCGGGTCAAGGGACCGAAGAAACTTGCAGAAGCAAGTCCCACGAAATACAAGCCCGGAACAGAACACTCAAACACCGACGACAGAACGGGGGCACCATCCTCAAGGCGCACCTGGCTCCGCAGTTCTTCGTGCATGAAGCGTAGACGAGCCAGGTCCGTCCGAAAACCGGTCGCACCGATCACGTGATCGGCTTCAAGGTTCGACTCGTGACCATCGCGATGCTTAAGAGTGAGATACACACGTTTCTCGTGGATCGCAACCTCCTTGATGGTTGCGCCCAGATGCATGGGTACGCGCCCCTCGATCTTCTGCCGCGCGAACCATCCCGGCGCCGGCCCCAGGTGCCGCTGCACAGCCCTGATTCGCAACTTCCTGGGTAGCCTGTGGAAGATCAGCGGCGCGTCTGTACACATCCTAGAGCGCCATCCCAGGCCCAGCCCGGAACGAGGCATCAGCACCCGCTGGCGCAGACTGCGTGGCTCCAAGGTAGGCGTATGAAAAGCAATGGACTCACGACGGGCGATCAGGTGGCTGTCGCATCCGGCCTCATTCAGCAGACCAGCAAGGTCCACTGCCGAGGCGCCGCCGCCAACCACGGCGACCTTGCGGCCCTTGAAGATCGACAGATCATGATGATGCAGGCTATGGCTGACATACTCTGCCGGAAGGCCCTCAAGCAGCGGCGGCAGGTAGGCGAAGTGGGTGATCCCGACAGCCAGCACGACCTTGTCGGCAAGAAACGTCTCGCCCGACGCTGTTCCCACCAGGAACTGCTTGCCCCGGCGCTCCAGCCGCTCCACGTTGGTTTGCTCGAGGTTGGGTACGAGACGCCGCTGGAATTCTAGTCCATAGTCGACGAACGTTTTGCATTCGACCGGAGCACCAACGTCCTCGTAGGGGATCGCCTTCTCTTCGCAGTAGCGGCCGAGAGTGAATGCGCGATCCGGATCAAACAAGCTGGACGCAAAACCTTCGGACTTGAGCAGCATGCCCTTCGGCATACGCTCTTTCCAGTTCTCCATCGGGGTTCCGAAGATGCGGAAGTTTACTCCTGCTTTCCTTAAGTGGGCAGCAATCGAGAGACCGTAAGGCCCCGCGCCCACAATGACCACACCTGTGCTTGTCTGCAAGAGACGCTCCCGTGATGAACCTTTTGCTTGTATGGGAAATCGGCCGTAAATGGCCCGACTTTAATTACGAAAGAATAGCTTCGCGGCGAATTGCTGATCTGGAGCCGGGCTTGCCTGCCATCCTTGAAGGGATGCTGAACGCGACAATCTCCGACAGGCAAGCCGAAGAGTCGTTGTCGGTGCTGGTGGTCGCGACCATGTGGTGGCCGCTGTCAGCCCGGCTGGCCATGGCATTTCTTCGGCAAGGCATCCGCGTTTCAGCAGCGAGCCACAAAGGGCATCCTCTCCGCTTTGTCGCCGGAATCACGAGCCACTACAGGTACGGCGGCTTTAATGCTCTGGCTGACCTGCAACGCGCCATCGAGCGTGCGCGCCCCACGCTGGTTGTACCTTGCGACGATGGCGCGGTATGGCAGCTGCATAGCCTTCACGAACAGGTTCCTGCCCTGCGGCCGCTGCTTGAGTTCTCACTTGGTGCGCCTGAAACCTACAGCGTGCTTCGCAGTCGTGCCCTCATGCTGCAGATGGCCGCAGAGCTGGGTATTCGTACACCGTTCACGCGAGCCATCCGCTCGGAGGAAGATCTCCTGGGCGTCTCGCTTCCCGCTGTGCTGAAACTGGACGGAACCTGCGCGGGCAATGGTGTGCGCCTGGTTTCCTCCCCCGAGCAGGCCGCGATTGCGTTCCGCGAGCTGGCGACGCCAACCTCTCGGCTGAGCGCGTGGAAGCAGCTGCTGATCGACCGCGATCCCACGCTCTTATCCGCGTTGCGCAGCCGGCACCCGCCATCCGTCACGGTGCAGCAATTCATTACCGGCCGGCCCGCAAACGCCATGCTTGCCTGCTGGCAGGGCCGTGTTCTGGGTATGACCATCGTAGAGGCGGTCACGACGCGCGGTGCTACCGGGGCAGCCACGGTCGTGCGTGTAGTCGACAACGCCGAAATCACTGCGGCTGCCCGTCTGCTGGCCGAACGGCTGCAGCTCACAGGATTTCACGGGCTCGATTTTCTCCTCCAGCGCGGCACGGGCCGGGCATTCCTGATCGAGCTCAACCCACGCGCTACGCAGCTTGGGCATCTTTGCCTGCGCGGCAAGCGAGACCTGGTGGGCGCGTTGTGCTCAGCGCTACGGCCTCATCGAGAAGCCGAGCACGTTGCGGAAGGCTCGATTGAGAGCGATATCGTCGCCTTCTTTCCGCAGGCTCTTTCGTCTAATCCCAACTCGCCCTACCTCACTGGCGGCTATCACGATATCCCGTGGGAGCAGCCGCGGCTCTACCGGGAACTGCTGCACCCGCCCTGGCCGGATCGACAGCCGTTAGCGCGCGCCTACCACCTTGTTCGTCCACGCAAACGGGAGCTGGAAGCAGTCTTTGACCTCGATGAAGATGGGTCGCCATCGGTAGCGTCTCCGGGCATGATTCACGCGAACTTGCCGCTTCCTGTGGCGGCGCCCTCCAGCCAAAGGATCGTTAGTAGTTCAGACGGGTAGCGAGGCGCATACGCAAGAGTTGGCAAAAGCTTTACTGATTCGAAGCGGGTGGCGACAGGCGCTTGTTAGAGCCGCACCGTGTCGCGAGAGGGATGCATGGATCTCGCCGGGACGCCGACAACTGTGTCTCCGGCAGCGACGTCCCGCGTGACCACCGCGTTCGCACCGATGGTCGCTCCCTCACCGATGGTGACGCCGCCGAGCACGATGGCTCCGCGTCCGATCCAGACCTCATCGCCGATCACGATCGGCTTTGCGATATAGCCTGCGTTACGGATCGGAAGGCCGGCCTGGCGGCGGTGGTTCGCGTCGCGGATGCTGCTGTATTCCCCGATCATGACGCCCTTGCCGATGGTGATGCCGGTCATCGCGACCAGGTGCACGCCGCGAGAGAGCACCACGCCGTCGCCTAGCGTGATCTCCGCTGCTCCCTGGCTCTCAAGATGCAGCGATGGATAGAGCAGGGTGTTGGTCCCAAACGCGACTGCGCCTGTACCGAAGACACCGATGGAACCGGTGACCACGACGGACGAAGGCAGCGGCCGGCTCAGCCGCGCACCGAGCGAAGCAAAGTGCCATAGCCGCTGCGCTTTCTCAAGCGGCGGATCGATCGCCCGAAGACACATGCGTAGCGGGGCCGCGAACGCTGCTTTAGCAAAGCTCAATCTATCACCGCTACCAGGGCCTGGAGGGCGAAATCCTTCCGCCCTGCGTGTCCATCCACGCCTGCTTCATCAGTGCTATCAGGGTGCGATGATGACGGCCTCTTTCTCTTCTGGCCGGGTCACGGCTGAAGCGGTTGCGTACGACCGTGTTGCTGTAGAGCAAAATTTCCAGCCACTCTGCCAGCCGCGCCTTCGAGCCGTGGTGCTTGCGATAGTAGAGCAACGTGCTTCGCATTCTCCACAGCACAACCTGCGCCGCTTTCGAGGAGAACTCCATCGTCTTCAGCTGCCTTGAGGATTCGCCGCCGACATGGATGACGACCACGTCGGGCCAGTACCACACGGTGTAGCCGGCCTGCCGGATCCTCAAGCAGAGATCCACTTCCTCGTAATACAGGAAGAAAGCCGGATCAAACATGCCGACTCTCGCGAGAGCTTCTGGTCGCAGGATCGAGAAGGCCCCAGGCACCCAGTCCACGGCAGCCGCCTGGTCAGGATCCGCCCAGGTCCGGTCGAACGCGCCGAAGATGCGCGATTGGGGACGCTTTGCCGCCAGTCCTGTGAGGACCAGCATGTCTCGCAGGATGGAGTGGAACATGCGCGCGGAGGGCTGCAGCGCGCCATCGCGGCCAACCAGGCGTGCGCCGCCGACGCCGCAATCCGGTGTCTCATCCATGTGCCTGATGGCGAGTTCAAGCGCCCCGGGCTGGAAGAATGCGTCCGAATTAAGCAGGACAAAATAGCGGCCCTTCGCTTCGGCGAGAGCCAGGTTATTCGCTGCACCAAACCCGAGGTTCGTCTTACTCCTGAACAGGCGAACCTGGGGAAACTCCTGCTCCACCATCTCCGGGGAGCCGTCGGTCGAACCATTATCGACGACCAGGATTTCAAGCTTCAGGTTTAGGGTTTCAGCGACGACAGATGCCAGGCACTCCTTCAGGATAGTCCGGGTGTTGAAGGAAACAATGATGACCGAGGCGTCGATGATCGAGTCACCGGAGAGTGCAGCGCCTGCTTGTTCGTGGTCGTTCATAGGAGACAGGAACAGTATCCAGTAACAATGCGCGCCTACTCGTTACAAGCGTACTCATGCGGCGACTTTAAGCCTTGAACGAACAGAAAAGTGCCGACATGGGACAGGCACTTGTTACGAGAGTCATTGAAGACGCTATTCCGGCTGGCGCGAGTTCTGAAATCGCAGATTCTAGTAAATGTGGGTCAGCACTGATCATGAACCCATCGTCTTTGGAGCGGCCCTCATGGCTTTTCAGCAGGCAGGCGGGCAGCGGTTTACCGAAGAGCGGCTTACACGCTCGGCTTATCTCATCAGCAAGTACCCTGCTGTTTCGCACACCTTTATCCTTCGCGAGGTTTTGGCACTGCGTGAAGCAGGTGCCGTGATCGAGACAGCATCGATCAATCAAGCGCCCGTTCTCAATAAGCTCACTGAGGTAGAGCAGTCCGAGGCCTCACGCACCTATTACATCAAGGCGCAAGGTGCTGTGGGCGCACTGAAAGCAAGCGCTTGGCTACTGTTTGAAAGACCGCTTGCGCTTATCAGAGGCGTACAAAAAGTGCTCAGCCTGGGCGCAATGGATCCAAAACGTCTGCTACTTTGTCTCTTCTACCTGGTTGAAGCCGCGGTCCTCGCGCATTGGATGAACAGGCGCAAACTGACCCACTTACACGTTCATTTTGCCTCCCAGGCAGCTACGGTCGCCTTGCTCGCAACTTACCTGGTTCCTATCACGCTCTCGATGACCGTGCATGGCCCGGATGAGTTCTATGAAGTCTCTGAATCCTTTCTGGCCAAGAAGATGGCGCGCGCCCGCTTCGTCATCTGCATCAGCTTCTTCGCGCAAAGCCAGCTCATGAAGATTGCCGCATTCGATGACTGGCGGAAGTTCGAGGTGGTTCGTCTCGGCGTAGATACCGCCCACTTCTCGCCGCGTCCATCCGCGGGTGAGCCGCGCCGGTTCGAAGTTCTCTGCGTGGGTCGCCTGGTCGCAGCCAAAGGTCAACGCATCCTGGTTGAGGCCATCGAGCGGCTGGTCGGCGAAGCACGGCCTGTTCACCTCACCCTGGTGGGCGCAGGCCCGAGTGGCGCAGAGCTTGAGCAGATCGTGCGCGATCGTCGACTCTCGGAGTACGTTACCCTGGCAGGCTCCGTTAACCAGGACCACATCCGCGATTACTACGCTGCCGCAGACATCTTTGCTCTGGCCAGCTTTGCCGAAGGAATACCTGTCGTGCTGATGGAGGCGATGGCCAGCGGCGTTCCCTGCATTGCCACTGCCATCAATGGCATCCCTGAGCTGATTCGCGACGGAGTGGACGGTCTCCTTGTTGCTCCTTCGGACGTTGAGGGCATGGCTGCGGCGATCAGACGGCTGATGGATGATGCCTCCCTGCGCCGGGCGCTGGCCTGCGCCGGGCGAGCTCGCGTCCAGGCCGCCTACGAACTAAAGACCAACACGGATCAGCTCGTCAAGCTGCTGCGCAGGCAGCTCACAACCATATGATGACTCCTTGGAACGCTTTGGGCGCGGCGGCTGCCTTACTCACCCTGCCCGGCTCCTGCGAGTTACTGCTGCTGAGCGCAGCAGCCTTGTTACCGCGCAGGCGCCGCAGCCATTCGTCCGAGCCGGCGGAATGGCGTGCAGCGGTACTCGTCCCCGCTCACAATGAGCAAGCCACGATTACCGGCTGCGTCAAGGCACTGCTCCTATCGGCTCCGCCGAGACCAGGTACGACGTTCACAGTCTTTGTCATCGCCGACAACTGCACAGACGATACGGCGCGGCTTGCCATGCACGCGGGAGCAGAGGTGATTGAGCGCTTCGACGGCGAGAAGCGCGGCAAAGGACACGCGCTTCACTACGCGTTTACCCGGCTGATCGAGCTCGGCTACGACTGCATGATCGTCGTCGATGCCGATACGCAGGCAGCGCCGAACTTCGTGGCCGCCGCTGCGGACACGCTTCGCGCCGGCGAACAGGCGGTTCAGGCGCGCTACCTGGTACAAAACGCCACCGACACCATGAGGACCCGGCTCATGGCGCTGGCCCTGCGTGCCTTCAATGTCGTGCGCCCCTTGGGGCGGGACAATCTCGGACTCTCCTGCGGCATCGGCGGGAATGGGTTCGGCCTTCGAAGCGAGGCTCTCGTCGCTGTGCCGTATCTTGCCGCCTCGATCGTGGAAGACCTTGAATACCATATTCATCTGGTTCGCTCCGGACGGCGAGTCGCCTTCCTTAATGAGGCGACAGTGTTGGCCGAAACGCCTATCCACGCGAAGAACCTCAAGACCCAGCGATCCCGTTGGGAGGGAGGCCGGTTCCTCATGGCCGCCATACAAACCCCCGGTCTTCTTCGCGATGTACTTCGAGGAAGACTTCGGTCCCTTGAACCTTTGCTCGAACTATTGCTGCTGCCTCTGGCCTTTCACGTCACACTTCTTTTGATCGCGCTGTCTGCTCCGCTTCCCACTGTGCACGACATCGGCATGGCAGGGATCGCGATCGTTCTGCTGCACCTTGTAGCCGCGATCATCCTAGGTGGAGGCGGCTGGCAGGATGTAGCCATCCTCTTTGCTGCTCCGTTTTACGTGCTGTGGAAACTCCTGCTGATCCCTACCTTGATCCGCAGCGCGAGCTCACAGGCACATTGGGTCCGCACCGGGCGAAACGCGGAGCCGCCGCTCAAGATCCCTGCCGAGGAGCCGTGACCACTCGACCGATGATCTCTTCCGACTGGAGTTCGCCATCCGCTACCTGCTTGTGAGCCATATCCCCTTCGCTCGTGAGGCCGACGGCACCTTTCTTGTCGATCGCCTCTGGGCTGACGACCTGAACGGTCTGGTGGCTGCCAATGGACCCATCACCCTGGCCGCACCCCAGGTGGCGCCTTCGGCGATCCAGTCCTGGGGACCTGACTGTTCGCGCCTGCCTGCCGACGGACCCATCACCTTCCTCGGTGTGCCATCGCGCAAGGGGCGGCTCGATCTCGCGCATCCCTGGCGGGTGCGGCGCGTGCTTCACGGCGGCGCCGAGAATGCCGACCTGGTTCACACATCGAATCTCTACGAGCCGTGGACCTGCCTCTACGCTGCGCACGATCATGCCGTGCGCAAGGGCAAGAAAACGCTCTTCGTCGTCGCTGAAGACTTCTACGACATGTTCGAATGGGAGTGGGTTCGTCTCGCGACCAGCTACTGGCGCCGCCGGCTTCGAGAACGCACTCTTCGTCGTCTGCACGTCCAGATCCGCCAGCGAGTCGCCTCCGCCTCGCTTACTTTTCTGCACACGCCTGCGGCAGTCGAACGCTACAGGCTCCATGCCACGAACGCCGTCGCCATTCGGCAGCCCGTGCATGAGACGGCTGACGTGATCGATCTTCAGAGCCTCGAAGTCCGGCTTGCTTCCGCCGCGTTGAAAAAACCCCTGAGAGTCGCGACTGCCTCGCGCTTCAAGCCGTTCAAAGGTTTGGAGTTCCTGATCAGGGCGGTGGCTATCCTTGAGCAGCGCGGGATCGTCGTCAAAGTTTCCATGTTTGGCGAGGGTCCTTTGCACGATGCACACCAGGCGTTGGCTGCCCGGCTGGGCGTCGCCCACCGTATCAGCTTCCCCGGCGCACTTGCGCCCGCCTCGGTTCTGCATGCGCGCCTCTCGGAATTCGATATCTTCGTCATGCCCCACCTGACCAATGACTTCGGACGCGGATACTTCGACGCGATTACGTCCGGGCTTCCTGTGATTGCCTTTCGCTCGACAGCCAGCCAGGACACAGTACGGGACACGATTGACGGGCTCCTGGTGCCCAATGCCGACGCGGAAGCCCTGGCATCAAGCATCGCTCGTGTCGACGACGACCGGCAGTTTCTCTCGCGCGCTTCTCACGCCGCGCGCAGCCGGGCTCTCGAGAACACCAAGTCCTTCTGGAGCGAGTATCGGGCTGGTTTGATCCGCGACCTGTTTGCAGCGCATTAGGCTTGCCGAGCCAGGACAAGGCCGTCGCTCTTACGCGCCCGATTGAGTTTAGGGCAGAGTCGTCGCATGCTGACCGATCAGGCCGCGTCCGGGCAACATAGCTGCTCGCGTTCAACATAGGTGTGTTACTTTAGCGTTCAAATAGAACGGCTCAAGTGCAAGTTCGCTTGGTCACTCCTTATCGTCACTTCATCGTTACTTCGCCCTTGAAGCCGCAGGAATTATCCGGACTTTTACCGTGACCACTGCTGTTCGCCCTTAGCATCAGGTTGATCGCCGCACGAGCCCAGGCATATCAGAAAAGCTCGGCTGGATGGTACCTCACGAGACGGCCCCGCCGGCATTGAGGGCCAAGACTGTCGAACGACCGCTACTTAGGAGGCACTTCCATGCACGTCCCGATCTTAACGGCCAAGTCTCAAGGGAGGATGTTCGCTCTCATCCTGCTGCTTGCGGCATGCTTCGTCATGCCCTGTTCTCTAACACATGCACAGTCAGTGCAGGGCAGCATCATTGGCACGGTCACAGACAGCCAAGGAGCCGTGGTTCCGAACGCTACCGTCACTCTGACAAACCTCAATGAAGGCGTGACCCGGACCACGCAATCCAGCGGATCGGGTGAGTTTCAGTTCACCGACGTCGAGGCCTCAAAATACACGGTGGACGTGACGCTCGCCGGCTTTGAGAAGTGGACGGCAACCGACTTCACGCTCTCTGCCCGCCAGCAGCTTCGGCTCGAGCCCAAGTTGACCGTCGGCAGCGTGCAGCAGGAAGTGCCGGTCTCCGGCGACGCGGTGGCCGCAATCGAGACCGATTCTCCCTCAATCAGCGCCGTTTACAGCGCAGAAGACGCGCAGAACCTTCCGGTCAACACCCGCGCGAGCGCGAGCGGGACAAGCGCGCTCAACATCATAGGCACCCTGCCCGGCGTGCAGTCTGACCACAACAACAACTTTTCCCTACAGGGCGGCCTGCCCTTCCAGACCGAGGTCTCGATCGACGGCATCACCATCCAGAGCGCCACCGGCAACTCGCCTATCGCCGACGCCTTTCCCTCGACGGAGTCCATCTCCGAGCTGCGTGCTGACGGCGCCCAGAACAATGCCGAGTTCGGTCAGCCCGGTGAGGTAACCATCACCACCAAGGGCGGCAGCAACACCATTCACGGCTCTATCTTCGAGTACCACCAGAACGCGGCCTTCGACGCGATTGCCTACACTTTCCCGACCACCGTAACCAAGCCCAAGCTCATCGCCAACACCTTTGGCGGCAGCTTCGGCGGCCCGGTCGTGATCCCGCACCTCTACGACGGCCACAACAAGAGCTTCTTCTTCGGCGCCTATGAGGGCTGGCGGCATCCTTCACAGGAGACTGCGAACTTTAAGGTTCCCAGCACGCTGATGAAGCAGGGCGACTTCTCGAAATATGTCTCAACGACGACCCCCTTCACCGGCCTCAACGATCCCTTCACCGGCGGCAGCTATGGCACCAAGCTCCCCGCCATCAACGCATCCGCGGCTAAGCTGCTGTCACTCTATCCAGATCCCAACATCGGCGATCCTACGGCCTACAGCGATGACGCCATCGGCAACTATCAGATCAACCGCGACACCAGCGCGCACTCCGACCAGTTTGACGTGCGCGGCGACCAGTACTTCGGCTCCAACCAGAAGTTCCTGCTCTGGGGCCGCTTCACCTTTAAGAATTACCCGACCAACGCCGTTGAGCCCCTGGCCGTGCCTTCATCGCAAAATGCGAACAAATCGCGCGTGCTGAAGATCAGCGCGAACTACACGCTCACGCCGAGGATCATCAACGAGTTCGGTTTTGGCTTTACTCTTTTCAGCACAGGCGTCACGGACAGTTTCAATGGCACCGGGTTCACCCAGGGGCTGGGACTCACGGGTCTCGAGAACCTCTTTTACAACGGCATCCCGGAGCTCGACTTCAACAACATAACCTCGCTCACAGCCGACCGGTTGAGCTCCGTCACCAAATCGAACACCTACGTGTACACCGACTCGTTAAGCTACTCGGTCGGCAAGCACGACCTCCGCTTCGGTCTCGACATCCGCAGCATCGAGGCGGTGACCCCGCTCGGCTTCAACGGCTCGGATAACTACGGCACCTTCCAATACAACACCAGCAAGAGCGCCGGGCTGTTTACCGGCGTGGACTTCGCCGACTTCCTGCTAGGCACTCCGTACCAGACTTTTTATGACGTGGTGCAGCAGGACAATGACGGCAAGTCGCACCACTACCACTTCTACGCGCAGGATGAGTGGAAGGCGAGCGAGAGGCTGACGCTCAGCTACGGACTGCGCTACGAGTTCCATCCCGGATACATCGATACCGGTGGAGACATCGGCAACTTTGATCCAAGTCACCCTTTGTCCGGCGCCTCGATTTACCCTGACGGCAAGTCTTCGCTGCTGGCGACCACCTTCCTGTCCAGCGCCAATGCCTGCCTGCCGTACGGCTCCACCTCGGGCGGCGCCACTGTCAATGGTGCGCCCTGCATGCCGGTGCTGTCGAACAGCCAGGCCGGCTTTCCGGGATATCTGAAGAAGGTGCCCCACCTCCGCTTTATGCCGCGCTTTGGCTTTGCCTATCGACCCTTTGGCAATGACAAAACGGCTATACGCGGGGGCTTCGGCATGTACAACATCACCCTGCTCGGCTCGAATTTCTACTCACTGACGGGCACTCTGCAAGCGCAGACCCAGCAGTTCACCAACACGCTGAACACGGCCACGCACACGGTCGGCTATCAGTGGCCCGCTATCTATGCGGGCGCAGGCACTGCAGGTTCTGGCACCGCGTACGGAACCGACTACTTCGGCACCGCCAACAGCACCAACTGGAAAGACCCGTACACCGAGCAGTTTTCTCTCAGCGTGGACCATGATTTTGGCTCCGGCTTCGGCGGCCGCATCTCCTACATCGGCTCAGAGACCCACCAGCTGGTCTGGGCGCCGGATGAAAATACGCTGCCTTTCTCGACCACCGTTTCGGCGAACAATGCTCCGCTGAGCGCGCGACTCTTTCCCAATTGGGGCCGCATCAACACCCGCGCAACCGGTGCCAATGAGAGCTACCACTCTGCGCAGGCGGAGTTGAACCACAGATTCCAGCATGGACTCGAGTTCAACAGCTCCTACACTTTCGCCAAGGCGCTGGCTGATAACCAGGGACCTGCCAGCACCAGTTTCTCCGCGGAGAACGGCGGCCAGCGCGCCACCTCGGTGCTGGACCGCTCGGTGGACTTCGGCAACGTCTATGGCACTCGACGCCATCGCTGGAACACGACTGCACTCTACGACCTGCCGGTGGGTCGCGGCCGTGAATTTGGCAGCAACATGAACCGCTTTGCAGACCTGCTGATCGGCGGCTGGCGACTCTCAAACATATTCCTGTATCAAACCGGTCCATTTGAGTCAGCCTACTTCGGCAGCGGGCAGGGCGATCCGTCAGGAACAGGCTCCGGACTAAACGGGTCGCTCGCCGGCTTTGACGGCGGACACCGGGCTCAGCACCCGGATCTGGTACAGGGAGAGAGCATCAAGCCTTCAGGCCGCAGCCGCTATAACTGGATCAACAAGGCGGCCTTCACCTGTCCGGGCTACCCGGGCTGGACGCCGGGGACCGCCTGCACCACGGGCAGTGGCGCCGGTCCCGCGCCGCTGCCGATCGGGCGCTTCGGCAACGCCCAGGTGGGCTCGATCGTCGGCCCCGGCGAGGTCAACCTCTCGAGCGGTCTAAGCAAGACGTTCTCAATTACGGAGCGGGTCAAGCTGCGGGCCGAAGGCACCTTCACCAACGTCCTGAACCACACCAACCTGTACGATCCCAACACCGACATCTCCTCGCCGAACTTTGGGCTGATCAACAGCAGCATCGGTTCCGATTTTGGGGGTGCCCGCTCAGGACAGGTGGCGGCGCGCATCGACTTCTAACGCGCAGCCAGCTTACACTCGCGGCCGCCTGGACGATCGGGCGGCCGCGTTGTTGGTGGTTAAGGTATCAGGACCACAGAGCCCTTCTGCGGCTGCTGCTTAAGCGCCAGAAGCGCCTGATTGGCCTCCTGCAGCGGAAACTTCTGAACCCGTGCCCTGATCTGAAGGGCTGCCGCGAGGTCCAGGAAATCTCGCGCATCTTGCCGCGTCATGTTCGCCACGCTCTTTATCTCCCGCTCTCCCCAGAGCAAGCTGTCGTAGTCAAATGCCGGCACCTGGTCGAGATGGATGGCATTCACCGCGACGACTCCGGCCTTGCGCAGGCTGGCAAGTGCGCTGACAACAACCTTCCCACTCGGAGCGAAGGTGATGGCTCGATCGAGTTTTACCGGAGGCACTTCATCCTCGGCTCCCACCCAGTTAGCTCCCAAATCAGTTGCGAGTTGACGGTGACTTTCTCCTCGCGTCACGACGTACACGTCGCACTTCCACGCCTGCAGGACTGGGAGCGCGAGACTAGCCGAGCTGCCAAATCCAAAGAGACCGACCCTCTCGCCGGGTTCAACACCCGCGACCCTCAGGCTACGAAAACCGATAATGCCCGCGCACAAAAGCGGCGCGGCATCCGCTTCATCCATGGTTGCCGGCAGCGGATAGGCAAAGTCGCTGCGCACGGAGACGTACTCTGCGTACCCGCCATCGACGTTGTATCCCGTGAAGGTGAGGCCGTCGCACAGGTTCTCCTTCGCGTGCCGGCAATACCAGCACGTGCCATCCACGCCACCTATCCATGAGACGCCAACTCTGGTGCCGAGCGGCAATGCTGCCGTCGCCCCTTCGGCGACAACGCCGACGATCTGGTGCCCTGGGATCAGCGCTGTGCGCAGCAGTGGAAGATCACGCTCAACAATGTGCAGGTCCGTGCGGCAGACGCCGCAGGCCAGCACCTTGAGCAGGAGCATACCCGGAGCGGGGTCGGGGCGCGGGACCTGCCGCAGCTTAAGCCACTGGCCGGGTTGCGCCTCGGTCCCGTCGAAAAGTGCGGCCCTCATCATGGAAGCAGGCGGCGGCATCGGCTATAGGGCGCCGGCCTGCTGAAGGTCTTTCTTCATCCCGTTCCAGCTGATCCGCGAGCAGGCCTCCGGTGTTCCGCCCTCTTTCCAGTGCGTCTCCAGGTTGACTGCTCCTGAATAGTTGATCTGCGTCAGCGCACGGAACTGTGCCGTCCAATCGATGTAGCCGACATCGACCGGAGACCAGACGATTTTGCCTGCCGCGTCTTTCACGGCATTCTTCACGTGGCAGTGCCGAATGCGCGTCTTCGGCAGCACATCCCAGCCATTCGGATACGCATCGAGCTCACCTCTCATGACCGCGTTGCCTGGGTCCCAGTTCAGGGCCAGATTTGTCGACAAGATACCTGCGAGGGTTGCGGCAGCTTCGCGGCCAGTCGCCGTATTGCAGGCGAATTCATTTTCCAGCACCAGCAGCACGCCGTGCTTCTTCGCCCTCTCTGCCGCGGTCTGCAAGGTCTCGTTGATGGCAGTTCGATAGGGTGCCACATTGTCGATGCGCCAGAAATCGAAGCAGCGGATCTTGTCCGTTTTAAATTGCTTGGCGAGTTCGATCGATCGATCGAGCACCTCGTCCTGCCGGCTCAGCGTTGACTGGGTCGCACCGTGCAGATCTTCGGGTGATCCATAGGGCGAGGGCGGCGCGTCCGGCCAATTGACCTTGTACAGCGGGCTGCTGATATCTGTGACTTTGAGGTTGTATTTCTTGAGAATGGTCTGGGCCGAAGTAATCTCCGGAGCCGAGATGTTTTGCAGATTTTTGCCCCAGAGCTCGCGCAACTCGACCCATTCGAGACCGAAATCGTTCGCGATGACGGAGCATGCGTGATCGAAATCCTGCGAAATCTCATCCGAGATAACGCCGACCTTGATGGGTGACTTAGAAGCAGAAGCCAGCAACGGATGGCGGAGCCAAGGAATCACAGCTGCGCCTGCTGTGGCTCTGAAAAAGTCACGTCTGGATACATGAACCATTTCGCATTCTCCTTGCACGTCTATGTAGGCGTTACTTGGCCATCAGGCTTGTAGATTGATTCCGCATGTAGGCGAAGCTGGAAAGCACGCCTGGCATAGGATCATCCGGGTGGACCTCGTACTCAAGATCCACAAACCCTTGGTACTTGATGGCGAGTAGCGCCTCGAATATCTGCCGCACCGGCATGCGTCCTTCTCCTACCGGCACCTGGCTCTCCTTGGAACTGAAGTCAGACAGGTCCTTCATATGGATGTTGAACAGTCTTGCGTCAGCCTTACGGATCGCATCCACCGGATCGACGCCAGCGCGTGCGGTGTGACCGACATCGATGCAGCAGCCTATGCGCGGGTCAAGACTGCTGACTGCCTTTAGCACATCGACAGGCGAGTGCCAGCGCTTATCTTCCGGGCCGTGATTATGGATCGCAATGCGTATGTCGTAGGCTTTGACGAATTGCTCGATGGTCGGCAGATTCTCAGGCGTTGGGTCACCGGCGACGATCACGTTGACGCCGGCGCGTTTCGCGTACTCAAACTTACCGCGTATCAGCGCTTCGTCGTCAGTCGCGAAGGCGACAGCTCCGACTGCGTGGAGCCGAATGGCCGCCGCGGAGTATGCAGCAAGCGCTGAAGCCTCCTCCGCAGTCTCCGCCGGCAGATGATCCTTGACATCTTTTGCATTCAGCTCCGAGACCCGTAGCTGCTGCAGATAGTCGATCACACGAGCGCGGCTGAAGTTGCGGAAAGTGTAACTCGCCACTCCTAATCGGATACCTTTCGATTCGGCTCCCATTGCGCGAATGGGCAGGGCGGAAACAGCAGCCGCAGCCGCTGCGCCCTGAAGGATCGTGCGCCGGGTGAACATCGGTTTCATTCGACCCGCGGCGCCCAGCCCGGCTCATAGCTGCGGCTCCACATCTTCATGGCATCCGCATCGCCTTGAATGCGTCCGGTTGCGGGCTCGAGCAGCAGTTCACGATTGACTTCCCACGCTATGTTTGACAGCTGCAGCATGGTGACAGCGACGTTGCCGACGTCGACAGGTGAGTGAAGCTTCTCACCATCGCGGATGCCTGCGATGAAGTTGCGGAAATGCGCGTCCGTCATGGAGTCACGACCGATCAGATCAGCGGATGAGGAGGTTGTCCCTCCGACCTTAAACTCGCTGGTCTTCGCCCCCTTGATGTCGAAGACCTCGTAACCATCGCGGTCGATGAGCACACTGCCCGTCGTCCCGGTGATCGTCGATCCGCGATCGCGGTTGAAGTATTTCATCCCGCAGCAGCTTTTCCCTTCCCAGGAGATGACTTTATCGCGATAAGTAAAACTCGTCACCAAAGTGTCGTAGAACTGCCAGTCATCCTGAAACTGGTATCTGCCGCCCGAGGATGTAATCCGCTCGGGATAGTCGACGCCAAGCGCCCAGCGGCATACGTCAACCTCGTGGGTTCCGTTGTTCAGTGTTTCGCCGGTGCCGTAAATCTTGAACCAATGCCAGTTATACGGCTGGATATTGTCCGTGTACGCTCGCCGCGGAGCAGGTCCCTGGAAGAGCTCCCAATCCAGCTGCGCAGGCACGGGCGCAGGCTTGCCCACGCCAATCGACTTACGCACATTGCTATACCAGGACTTACCCAGGTAGGGCCTGCCGATCAGTCCAGCATGGATTTTTTCTACTATTTCGATGGTATGCGGAGAGGAGCGCTGCTGGGTGCCCATCTGCACCAGCTTGCCGTACCTGCGCTGCGCCTCGACCAGCATTGCGCCCTCGGCCGGGTTATGGCTGCAAGGCTTCTCCACGTAAACATGCTTGCCTGCCTGCACTCCTGCAATCGCCATCGGCGCATGCCAGTGATCGGGCGTGGCAATGGTGATCGCATCGATCTCCTTCAACGCAAGTACCTTGCGAAAGTCTTTTTCTGTAGCCGGAGCCTCGCCCATCTCCTGCTTGGTGCTCGCGGCAAACTTCGCAAGTATGTTGCTGTCGACATCGCAGACGTGCGAGATGCGAGCCCTGGCCTGGTTGGCCTTTAACGAAGACAGGTGTGCATAGGCTCTGCTGTTCAGGCCAATAATCGCGAAGTTCAGACGATCATTGGCACCCAGGATCTGGCCATAGCTCTTCGCCGTCGATGCCATTGCGGCTCCGGCGGTGCCCGCAACCGCTACATCCAGAAATTCCCGCCGATTCATTGCGCCGTCCTCCGCCGAAGGGTCGCCCTCTAAAGGGCAGATGATAGACCGCGCGAGGCACGACGAACAACGCCCGGCTGATTTCGAGATCCGGATTTACTTGGCAAACCCTGGTTCACCCGAGCTCAACGACGATCGGCGTGTGATCGGAAGGCTTCTCCCTCATGCGCGGCCCAGTATCTATCTCGCAGCCGAGCAACCGGCCGGCAAGCGAAGGCGATAGCAGGAAATGATCGATGCGGATGCCGCGGTTGTGCTCGAAAGCTTGCCTGAAATAGTCCCAGAAGGTGAAGCGGCCTCGCTCGTCCGGGTGCAGCGATCGGAACGCATCCACGTAGCCCATCCCGAGCAACGTCCGGTAGCGCGCACGCGGCTCCGGCTGGAAGAGCGCGTCGCGCACCCAGGAAGCAGGCTTGTGGCAGTCGATATCCTCGGGGATGACGTTGAAGTCACCGCCGACCAAGGTGGGTGTCCCCTCGGCGACCCAGGTGCGCATCACTGATAGCATCCGATCCATCCAGCGGAGCTTGTATTCGAATTTGTCCGTGCCGACCGGGTTGCCGTTCGGCATATACACGTTGACAATGCGGAGAGCCTCAACCTGCACTTCAAGAAAGCGCGCGTGACTGTCCTCATCGTCGCCGGGAAGCGTCGTCGAAACTGTCTCCATGGGCAGGCGAGAAAGGATGGCAACGCCGTTGTAGCTCTTCTGCGTGACGGCAACACTTCCGTAGCCAAGGCCGGTAAACACGTCAGCCGGGAACTCTGTACCTTTCAGTTCCTGCAGGAGAAGCACATCGGGCTGGCTGGCCTTGAGCCAGTCGGTAACGTGCTCCAGCCGCGCTCGGATCGAATTCACGTTCCAGCTGGCAATCCTGATAGTGCGCCCCCGGCTTT
Source organism: uncultured Acidobacteriaceae bacterium (assembly GCA_964252445.1). GTDB lineage: Bacteria > Acidobacteriota > Terriglobia > Terriglobales > Acidobacteriaceae > EB88. The sequence continues at coordinate 100,154 of CAXUND010000001.1, forward strand.
CTCGTTACGATCAGTCAAGTTTAGCAATGCAGGATGGAGCAGCTAAGTCGAGGGTCTTCCGTCCAGAAACGTCTGCAGAACCGTCCCATCCTCTGCCAGCACTGCGATGTTCGCGTCGCACCCGCTGGCCAGCTCCCCTCGCTCTTGGCTCAGCCCCAGCAGACGCGCCGGGTTGGCCGTAGCTGCACCCACGGCAACAGCGAGAGCAGATCCCGTAAACGCCATAAAGTTGCGTACCGCACGCTCGAGCGTGAGCACGCTGCCGGCCAGCACTCCATTTGCGGTACACCGACCATCGCGCACCTCCACCAGCATGTCGCCGAGTATGTACTCGCCGTCCGGCATACCTGTGGCGCTCATACTGTCCGTGACCAGGATGATGCAGTCGCGCCCCTTCACTTTGAGGAAAAGCCGAACCATCAGCGGATCAACGTGGATGCCGTCACAGATCAGCTCCGCAAAGAGCGACGGCTGATCGAGCACATAGGCGGCCAAACCCGGCTCGCGGTGGCCGATTGCCCGCATGGCGTTGAAGGTGTGCGTGGCGGAAGCGGCGCCGGCCTCGACGCCCGCTGCTGCTTCAGCCGCCGTAGCATCGCTGTGGCCCAGGCTGCAACGTACGCCTAAGGCAGAGGCGTGCGCGATCAGTTCGATCGCGCCGGGCAGCTCGGGCGCGATGGTCATCAGCCGGATCTGTCCTTCGGCGGCCTCCCAGAATTTCATAAAGAGCTCTACCGAGGGCGCTTCGAGCAGGTCGGCTCGATGCACACCGCGCTTCGAACAGGAGAGAAATGGTCCCTCGAGGTGAATGCCCAGCGGGGTCGCTTCGACGGCGTTCACGCGATTTTTCGACTGCCGGCGCCTGATCTGGTGCGCGAGACCGCTGAGGGCGCGCAGCGTCTGCTCGCGCGGAGAGGTAACCGTGGTCGGCAGGTAAGCACCGACGCCCCGCCGCGCCAGAAAGGCTCCGATGGTGTGCAAGGCTGCCGGCGTCGCCTCCATCACGTCATGGCCGGCACACCCGTGCGTATGGATGTCGATGTATGCGGGGGTCAGCGTTCCTGCACCGTAGTAGAAGGTCTTCTCGGCGCTTTCCAACCGGTCGAGACCGGCACGATCCGTGGTTTCGATTCTGGCGATCTTCCCGTCCTGCACATGGACCAGCGGATAGTCGACTACGGTATCTCCGCTCAAAAGGCGTCGTGCGGCAATCGTCATCATCGCTCCATATTGTGACACTCGCCGTGGCGGGCGCGTCGGAGACAGGGTTTCGTTTAGAGTTTCTGGTATGAAGGCGCTATTGCTCTCTGAGTACCTGAAGCTTGCCGTGGCTGACGTGGAGACGCCTGTTCCCGGCGCCGACGAGGTGCTGTTGCGCGTCGAAGCCTGCGGCATCTGTGGGAGCGACGTCCACGGATTCGACGGCTCATCCGGACGACGCATCCCGCCGATCGTCATGGGTCACGAGGCAGCCGGAACCATCGCGGCGGTCGGACCGGACGTCACCCTGTGGAAGCCCGGCGAACGGGTCACGTTCGACTCGACCGTCTATTGCGGCGAGTGCGAGTACTGCAGGAGAGGCGAGATCAACCTCTGCGATCACCGGGAGGTGGTCGGCGTCTCCTGCACGGACTACCGCCGCAACGGCGCGTTCGCCGAATATGTCACAGTGCCGGAGCGCATCCTCTACCGCCTGCCCGCGGAACTGCCGTTTGCCGAAGCAGCAATGATTGAAGCTGTATCCGTGGCGCTGCATGCGGTACGCATGGCCGCGTTCCAGGCGGGAGAGACAGCCCTGGTGATTGGCGCAGGCATGATCGGCACGCTTGTCGTCCAAGCCTTGCGAGTGGCAGGCGCCTCACACATCTTTGTGGCAGACCTCGATGGGAGTCGCCTGGACGAGGCCCTGCGATCGGGTGCGCACACGGCCATCAACTTGAGTGACGGCCAGGATGCCACGCAGACGGTGCTCGAGCATGATCCGGGTGGCGTCGACCACGTGTTTGAGGCGGTCGGAATCGGCGCGACCGTCAAGACCGCCATCGCCGCCGTCCGCAAAGGCGGCACGGTCACGTTGGTCGGCAATATCGCGAAGGGGGTTGACCTGCCGCTGCAGTCCGTGGTGACGCGCCAGGTGCGCCTGCAGGGCTCCGCCGCCTCTGCCGGCGAGTACCCGCGCGCGATCGAGCTGCTGGCTTCAAAGCAGATTGACGTCGCGCCTCTGATCTCTGCCGTGGAGCCGCTGTCGCGGGGCGCGGAGGCGTTTGACCGCCTCTACAAGCGCGAGCCGAATCTGATCAAGATCGTGCTGACGCCATCTGTGCTAAGTCAAGACGAGGCGCTGGTTTGAGCAGCCTCTTTGATCTTTCCGGCAAAGTGGCGCTGGTTACCGGCACCAGCCGTGGCCTGGGGCAGTACTTCGCCCGGGCACTGGCCCGGGCCGGAGCAGACCTGATCCTGTCCAGCCGCAACCGCGCGACGCTCGCGCCCTTCGAGCAGGAGATTACCGCCCTCGGCCGGCGATCGGCGTCTGTCTCGCTCGACGTCCGCGATGAGCAGTCCATCCGCACCGCGATGAGCGAGGCCGAGGCGGCGTTCGGGCACATCGACATCCTGGTCAACAATGCCGGCATGAACATCCGCAAGCCGGCTCTCGAGGTGACCTGGGACGACTGGAACCAGGTGCTCGAAACAAATTTGCGGGGCAGCTTCTTTGTCGCCCAGGCGGTGGCGCGGGGCATGATCGAGCGTGGCTATGGTCGCATCATCAACGTCGGCTCGGTGACCTGCGTCGCCGGATACGCGGGGCTGGCTGCTTACGGGTCAAGCCGCGGCGGCATCCGGCAGTTGACCATGAGCCTGGCTGACGACTGGGGCCCGCACGGCGTCACCGTGAACTGCCTGGCTCCGGGCTGGTTCCGGACCGAGCAGAACAAGATCATGTACGAGAACCAGGAGTGGGTCGATTACCTCTGCGACCGCATCCCGCTCAAGCGCCTTGGACGCCCGGATGATCTCGACGGACCGATGGTGTTTCTGGCATCCGAGGAGAGCCGCTACGTGACCGGACAGACCTTGCTGGTGGATGGAGGCATCTCAACCGGCGCTACGCGCGCCCTTCCGAAGGCGCCAAGATAGGCAGCGTGTCGGACGGGTGATCTATGCGCTCGATCCTGCCCAGCAGCACGACATAACCAGTGATCCCAAGCAGCAGGATGACGCCAGCCACCAGGAACGCGCCGGCAAAGGAGTGCGTCCAGAAGCTGATGTAGCCGGTGACCACAGGCGCAGAAATGCCGGCAATCTGGTTGGACAGGTTCAGGATAGAACCCACGCGCCCGGTGCTGCCCGAGGGCGCGAGCAAGGAAGGCAGAGTCCACACCACCGGGGACGCAGCTGCGAGACCGCTCAGCGAGAGCGTCAGGCAGACGAGCACAATGCGCGGCTCATGCAGAAAGGTGGGCGCCAGCACGCACAGGCCGAAGGACGTGCCGCCCACCAACACGGAACGCCGCACCAGGTCAGGGTTGCGGCCCTTGCGCACCAGCGAATCCACCAGCAGGCCGCCGATACCAAAGCCGGCAACTGCGGCACACAGCCATGGGACGGCCGTCCACAGCACCGCGTTCCGCGGGGTCATCTTGAGGCCCCTATGCAGGTAGATGGGCAGCCAGGTGAGCAGCAGGTAGAAGCAATAGTTGTAGGCGCCGGAGCCAATGGCTGCACCCCAGATCTTTCGCTGACCCAGCAGGTGCAGGAAATCGAGTGGAGGTGCATGCGGCCGTCCAATACGCACATCACTCGCCCGCGTCTGTGGGGCCGGGTCGCGATAGACGGCAGCGAACAGCGCGGCGTAGAGGAGACTGAGCGCCGCAGTGGTCGCGAAGTTGGCGCGTGCTCCGAAACGGAGCAGGATGAGCCCCAGGATCGGCGTGCCCAGGCCGATCGAAAGCTTCGCCGCGGCGTCGAAGGTGGCGGTCGGCACGCCGCGCTGGTCCTCCGCAAACCAGAGGCCGACGGCCTTGGCGTTCGCAGGGAAGGTCGGCGCCTCCCCTACCCCAAGCAGCAGACGAGCGGCAAACAGGAGCACGATGGTCGGCGCAACGGCAGTGAGGCCAGACGCAAGAGCCCATAGCAGGATGGCGGTGATCATTACCCGGCGAACCCCGAACCGGTCGAGCAGAAAGCCGCTGGGCAGTTGCATTCCGGCATAGGTCCAGCTGTAGGCGCTAAGCAGGTAGCCAAAAACAACATCGGTGAGTCCGAAGGTGCTCTGCAGGGCGTCATGAGCGACTGAAAGGTTGACCCGGTCAAAGTAGTTGACCAGAACGCCCGCGCCGAGCACGACCGCTATCCCGTTTCTGCGTGCGTTCGACATGAAGTGCGATTTTAGCCTGTCGCAGAGGAAAGCTGACAAATCTGCACCGCCTTGCCTAAGATGGAGCCACACATATGCGCAGACGCGACTTCCTGAAAACTTCCGGCGTGGTGATGGCCGCCGCTGCACTTCCCCTGCCGGATGCCTTCGGCGCCTCGCCTGCGGGCTCGATGCGCACCATCCTGCCGATCAACCGAGGCTGGCGCTACAAGGCCGCGAAAGTTCCCGGAGCTGAGGCTCCCGATTTCGATGACTCGGGCTTCGACCGCGTCGTGGTCCCGCACACAAACATCCGACTGCCCTGGCACAACTTCGACGACAAGGACTACGAGTTCATCTCCACCTATCGTCGCCGCTTTAAGTATCCGCCGGAAGCCGACGGCAAGCGTGTGTTTGTTGACTTTGAAGGAGCGATGACCGCCTCGACGGTCTGGATCAACGGGCATGCGCTTGGCGAGTACAAGGGCGGCTTTACGCCGTTTTCGTTTGAACTGACGCCGCACCTGCGCAAGGACGGCGAGAATGTGCTGGTCGTGCAGCTTGACTCGACCGAGCGCGAGGACATGCCGCCGTTCGGATACGAGATCGACTACATGACCTTCGGCGGCATCTACCGCGAAGTCTCGCTGCGTGTCGTTCCTGAGGTCTATCTCGACAACATCTTTGCCCGGCCAGTGAACGTGCTGAGCATGCCGGGGCTGGAGGTGGATTGCTTCCTCGCCGGAGCAGTGGCGAACGGGTTGTCGCTTGAAGCCGAGCTGGTCGACGGAGAGACCGTCATCGGCAGAGCCACGATGCCCGTTCCTGCCGGAACGCCGAGCGATCAGGAGGCTTCGCTTGATCCAACGACCAGCGCTCCGGTCTACGCGAGCACGCAAACGCGCCAGGACGGCGCCCGACATACGCTGGTCTTCAGCAAGATTGGCAAGGTCGAGCTATGGGATATCCAGCACCCTAGGCTTTATTCTGTGCGCGTTCGCCTTATGCGGGCCGGACATCCCATCGATGAAGACATCCGGCGCATCGGCTTTCGCGAGGCAATGTTTACCGATCACGGGTTCTCGCTGAACGGCAAGATTGTAAAACTTCGCGGTCTCGATCGTCATCAAACGTTCCCCTTTGTGGGCCAGGCAATGCCTGCTCGGGCACAGCGGCAGGATGCAAAAATCCTGCGTCACAATCTGCATTGCAATCTCGTGCGTACCTCGCACTATCCGCAATCGCGGCATTTTCTTGATTGCTGTGACGAGATCGGCCTGCTGGTGCTTGAAGAAATCCCTGGCTGGCAGCATATCGGACCGGAGCCCTGGAAGCTGGTCGCGATTGACAATGTGGGACGCATGATCCGCCGCGATTGGAATCATCCGTCTGTCGTTCTTTGGGGAGTTCGTATCAACGAGTCCAGGGATGATCACGACTTCTACACCCGCACGAATGCGCTGGCACACGCGCTGGACCCGACTCGCCAGACTGGCGGCATCCGCAACTTCAAGGAATCCGAACTACTTGAAGATGTATTTACCATCAATGACTTCGGCTTTCCGCTGCGCGAGCCCAACCACCCCGTGTACCTCAACACGGAATTCGTCGGACACACCTATCCGGTAAAGACGACTGACGACGACGAACGGCAGCGAGAGCATACGCTCCGGCACGCCCGCATCCATGATCAGCTTGCCTCAAACCCGCAGTACTCCGGAGGCATCGGATGGTGTGCCTTTGACTACAACACGCACGCGAACTTCGGCGCAGGAGATCGTATCTGCTATCACGGAGTTACCGATATCTTCCGCGAGCCAAAGGCAGCGGCAGGCTTTTATAAGTCGCAATGCGAGCCCGGCGAAGAGATCGTTCTGGAGCCCGCGTTCCACTGGGCGAAAAGCGATGAGGCTACTACTTTCCGCCGGGCCGTGGTCTGCTCAAACTGCGACCACCTGAAGTTCTTTCTACGCGAACGCTCCCTTGAGTCGAACCCGTGGAAGCCGCTGGCCGAACTGGATCCGGACCGGGCAGAGTTCAAATACCTGAAGTATCCGCCGTTTCAGCTGGACATGAAGGCTCTGGATAGGAAGACGTTTGACTTCGCCTGGGGCGACCTGCGAATCGATGGATACATCGGCGGCAAGCAAGTCATTTCACGCACCTTCTCCGGAAAAGGGCTCGACGCAAAGTTCAGCCTCAATCCGGACGACACCGAGTTACTCGCCGACGGTGCGGACTCCGTCCGCGTGGTGCTACGCGTCACCGATGAATTCGGCAACGTGCATCCATCCGCGAATGATCCAATCTTGTTTACTCTTGAAGGTCCGGGCGAGCTGGTTGGGGATAACCCCTTCGCGCTGGTGGGGGGCACCGGCGCTGTGTGGGTGCGTTCTCAGGAGCAGGCCGGCACCGTGCGGCTGAGCGCGAAACACCTGCGCCTGGGCACTCAGACCTTAGAGATCCGTGTGCAAGCCACCGCCCCTGAACGGATCTAAGTGATGGTCGCGCCGCGGAAATACCGCATGCTGATCTGTCTCCTTCTGGCGAGCGGCCTGAGCGCACAGGCACAGCAGCAGCCCAGGAGGGAGCCTGCCCAGTCAATTGACTTCTCTGATAAGGCTGACTTCAAAATAGCCGGGGTTACGGATTGGACAGCGGTCGGGGGTCATGGCTCCGATGCCACCCTGCGCACCAGCGAGGACCTGGCGCGAGAGACAGCTGCACTCCAGGCGCGGAACGCCTCTGAGCCTGCTTCCAGTCCTGCCGATCCAGGATTAGAAGAACACTTGCGTGCGGTGCTGGCCGCTGCACCGGGCGCTTATTCGGCCAACTACGAACTCGGCAGCTATTACGTCCGCACCCAACAGTACGAGCGCGCTATCCCGTTCCTTAAGAGAGCATCGCAGCTCTCCCCCGGCGGGAGTGAAAGCGAATACCAGCTTGTGCTGGCTTGCCGCGGACTCGGAGATTTAAAGCAGGCAAAGCAGCATGTCGATGTTGCGCTGGCACGCACCGATTCGGCAGATCTGCACCGGCTGGCAGGCGATATCGACGAAGCATTGGGCGACCCGCTCGCTTCGGTGCAACAGTATGAGCGGGCGGTGCGTCTTGACCCGAGCGAGCCCAACTACTTTGCCTGGGGTTCCGAGCTTCTGCTGCACCGGGCCGTGTGGCAGGCAGCTGAGGTATTCAAGGCTGGGGCCAAGGCGCATCCCCGATCAGCCAGGATGCGGACGGGCTGGGGCACGGCGCTTTTCGCGGGGGATCTGTATAACGACGCAGCTCAGCGTCTCTGCGAAGCAGCGGATCTTGATCCCGGAAATAAGGAAATCTACAGCTTCATGGGAAAAGTAGATGCCGCGGCGCCTGGTTCGCAGCCCTGCATCGAGGCTAAGCTGGCGCGCTTCGCACAGCAACAACCTGATAGCGCTGCCGCCAACTACCTCTACGCCCTGACACTGCTGAAACAGAAAGGACAGGATACCGAGGTTGTTGAAGCTCTTCTAAAGAAGACAGTAGCTATAGACCCTCGAAATGCAGATGCACTTCTGCAGCTCGGCTCGCTTGCTTTTGCAAGGAAGGACTACGGAGCTGCGATCCGGCTCTACACGCAGGCTGCAAACGCAGATCCCAGGCTCCCTGAAGTACACTATCGCCTTGGGATTGCTTACGATCGCGTCGGCGAGAAGCAGAAAGCCAATACGCAATTTGATCTTCACGCCAGTCTGGAGAAAGAACTGGCAAATGCGGTTGAGCAGCAACGCCACGAGATCAAACAGTTTCTTGTCGTGCTCCAAGGCCAGCATGCCCAATAAACACTCAGCGCAATAGAGGTCTCGGTGTGGAAGTAATCCCTTCTCCTTCGCGGATCGTCAGTATCTGATTAGCCTTCACCTGAACAAACTTCTCCACCTTCTGTGTCGTCGGCCATTTTACTTCAATTCCATCGATTATCTCGACTGCGCCCAATCCAAAGTGAAGCCGAAGGTCGCCTTGTGACATAACACTCGTGCCGCTGTGAACCTCATCCATCTGAATGTGTTTCCCGGTTATCACGCGAACTCGTGCTCCAATCGCTGTCCGGTTGCATTTAGTCCCTAATAGCTTCAGCTTGATCCAGTTTTGCTGGTTGCCGCCTTCATTATGCAGCAGCGATGGCCTGTCATTCATGTTCAAGATCAGAACGTCCATGGCGCCATCATTGTCGTAGTCGCCGAAGGCGGCTCCGCGGCTGGAGAAATGCTCGCTGATGCCCGGACCCATCTCGGCAGAAACGTCCTTGAATCGTCCATTACCAAGGTTCCGGTACACCAGCCGCGGGTTTTTGTAAGTCTGGCCGAAGTTATAGCTGTCAATCTCCGGATACACATGTCCGTTGATCTGCATCAGGTCCGGCCAGCCATCGTTGTCGTAGTCGATAAAGCCGCATCCCCACGCCACATACTTATTGTTAGCTCCCGTGCCTGCAGCGAAGGTGACATCGCTATAGGTGCCGTCTCCGTTGCTGTGGTAGAGGTTTGAAGTATCGTCAGCGAAATTAGTCTTGAAGATATCGAACGATCCGTCACAGTCGTAATCGGCGACGGCAACGCCCATGCCCGCTTGCTCATGGCCGCCGTCGCTGTAGGCACAGCCAGCCATGACCGCTATGTCGGTAAAGGTGCCATCGTGATTGTTCTGGAACAGGATGCTCGGTTCCGAGTCAACCGCCACATAGATGTCCGGCCAACCGTCATTATCGAAGTCATACGACACGGCTGTAATGGAGTATCGTGGACCGGGCTTCAGGATACCGGCTTTCTGCGAGACATCGCTGAACGTCCCATCCCCATTGTTGTGATAAAGGATGTTGGTGTCGCCGGGTAGGCCGCGGGGACCGCACATGACGGGGACGCCTTTCCACTGGCAGAAGTGGTGGTCGTCAGCGGAAGGTATCTGATCGGGATCGAGCTTGAGATAGTTACAGACAAACAGGTCGAGATGACCGTCGCGATCGTAGTCCAGAAAGGTGCAGCCGGCGCCCCAACGGGTTCCAGGCTGGTAAAGTCCGGCCTTACGGGTTACGTCCGTAAACGTTCCATTGCCGTTGTTATGGAACAGCCTATTGCTGCCCCAGAAGCAGCAGAACAGATCGTCCCAGCCGTCGTTATCGTAGTCCCCAACACAAACGCCGGTCTGCCATCCGGTAATCCCCAGGCCAGACTTCTCGGTAACATCGGTGAAGCTGCCATCGCGATTGTTCTTATAGAGATGGGCGGTTGGTGCGGTACCCGGCGCCCAGTGTGCATCAAGGCGGTTGCCATTGGTCAGATAAATATCGAGCCAGCCGTCATGGTCATAATCAAAGAAGGCCAGGCCGCTTCCCTTGGCCTCAAGGATAGAGCGCTTGTGATCCACTCCGCCCCAGACGTTGGGAGCGGTCAGCCCGGCCTGCTCGGCGACATCTACAAATTGCACACCGGTCTTCACACCCGCGGCCTTTAGTAAGTCGGGATCTTTCCACTGCCAGAGGGGAGTGGCCAACGCTTCGGTAAGCGTAGAGCCCAGCACCAGCATGGATGAGCCTAAGAACCTGCGCCTGGGAACGTGCATAGAGCATGATTATATAAGTCGCGCAGCGCAGCTATTGCAGCAACTCAAGGCCCTGCTTGGCCGCAGCATTCTCCGGAGAGATGCGCAGCAGGTCTTCCAGAGTCTTCCTCGCCTGGTCCTTGTCTTGCCTCAGAACATAGAGGCGCGCCAGGTTAAGATAACTCTGCTCGAATGCAGGAGCGAGACGAACACAAATCTTGAACTGCTCCTCCGCTTCTGCATACTGCTGCTGACGCACAAAGAGAACGCCCAGGTTATTCAGCGCCTCCGGGTAGTCCGGCCGAATCTCGATGGCCCGACGGAGGTACTCGGACGCGGATGTCAACTGCGTCTGCTGCGCATAGAACATACCCAGGCTGTAGTTTGCTTCTGGGTCGCCCGGCTCCAGCGCGACTGCGCGTCGCAGACAGTCTTCGGCCCGGGCAAAGTCTCCCTGCCGGCGATAAACATTGCCCAGATTGAGTAAGGCCGTGGGATAACCGGGTCGCAGTAGCAACGATTGTTGGAAATTCCGAATTGCCTCGCCCGGCCGACCATCCTGCGCCGCTATCATCCCCAGGTTGTTCCATGCTTCCGGATACTTCGGCCGCAGCTTGAGCGCCTGCTCCAGATAGGTGCGTGCGCCGGCAAAGTCCTTCTGGCGAAGACTCAGGGTGCCTAAATTGTAATAGCCCTCTGCGTTGTCAGGCTTCGAAGCTACGACCTGCTTAAAGGACTCGGCCGCCTGGTCCAGATAGCCGTGCTGGAACATGGCCACACCATAGGTGAAATCGTTGCGCTCAAAGCTTCCCTGGTAAAGCTTGCCTGCAAACGGCAGAGCTTTCTCGAATCTTTCTTGGAGTGTCGATGGGATGGCGAGCGCATCTTTGGCCACCCCGCGAGGATCGATCTGGGCCTGGTAGACCTTCTGGATCATTCCCTCGCGATCAATCAGAAACGAACACGGCAGCGGCAGTTCCCTGCGGCGGTCAAACAAGTAGCGATAGATGATGTTGTAAGTGCCGGCGACCTCATCGGTTCCAAACAGCACCGGATAGGACAGATGTTCTTGAGATGCGGCGGCGCGCGCGCGGTCCGGGTCTCCGACGTTGACGGCCAACAGCGTGATCCTAGCCTCCTTGAACGCCGACAGGGCTTGCTGCAGCGCCCTCATCTGAACGAGGCATACGGGCGAGCTTGTCGACCAAAAATACAGCAACACCGAGCTTCCGCGCAGCTCCTGCAAGGAGTGCGATTTCCCGTTCGCATCCGGCAGAGAGAACCCAGGTGCTTTCAGGGGATCGATAAGCCAGCTGTCGCTTTCGCGCTGAAGCGCCTCTTTAGGGGGAGTCGTTTCTGCTCCCACATAGGCGCTCGGGGCAACAAAAGGTGTGGAGCTAAAGGTTGCCACGCCCTCTTCCAAGCCGACGCGGTGATTGCGCGGCAGGTTATCAAATGTTTGCACGAGACCACTGGGCCAGCGGACCGTAGCTCCGACCGTGGCGGCGGTGTTGCCGAGCCCGAAAAAAAGCTCCTTAGAGTGCTGTGCCAGGAACCCTGATCCTGCCTGGAGATACTTCGTCTGCTTGAACTCCGCGGTTTGCACGGTTATCGCAGCGCCTATGCCATCCCGATTGCTCTTCCCACCCCGGAGACGAAACCCTATTGAGTCTCCAATCCCTCTCATCGAATTGTGTAGCACTCTTACCTGCGGGGCATTCCGGTTTTTGAGGATCACTTCGAGACGCCCGTCGTGATCGAGGTCACTCAGCGCAAATGAGCGACTATCCTCGATGAAGTCGAGGTCAACCACTCCGGAAACATCTGAGAAGGTTCCGTCTCTGTTATTGGCAAACATGACGTTGCGCTCAAAGCCGCTCCAGGAGTGGTCTGAACGAATGAGCTCATTGAGCGCGTTCCATCCCCGCTCATATGCGGGCGATGGTGTCGAGTCGTCAGGCGATCTTCCGACGACCTGCCGCCAGAAGAAACTGCTGAGATCGGGCTCGGCCGGGCCGCTCTCCTTCTGCTTTGGGGCCGAGATGTAGCCGTTGGTGACATAGAGATCATCGTAGCCGTCGTGGTCGAAGTCCCAAAAGTCTGAGCACCAGGCCCATCGACCGGCGTCGACGCCGCTCCTGGCACCGTTGTTCTCGAAGCTGCCATCGCCCCTATTGCGATAAAGTGCGTTACCCTGCGCATGCCGCTGGTAGAACGCGCGGATGTTTTCCGGTGTTTCCGCATGAAAAATCGGCTGCTCGGAGACTCTCTGCCCCGCGGCTGACCACATGTTCGCTACGTAGATATCCTGTCGCCCATCATTGTCGACGTCTGCCCAAGTGGCGCTCATGCCCGCCCCGACGTCCTCAACATGGGCGCTTGAGGAAGCAATCGTGAAGCGCCCGTTCCCAGTGTTGCGGTAAAAGGTGTTGCGTCCGAAGTCATTGGCCACGTAAAGGTCCGGCCCGGCGCCGCGACCGGACTCGCCCCAGGCTGCCGCAAAGCTATACCGATCGTTATCGATGTTGAGTCCGGCGGCATCGGTCACATCCGTGAACTTGCCGCCACCTTCATTATGGAAGAGAAAGTTGGGCGGCCCGTTGCGCGCGTCGTAGTAGGGCACTGGGTAGTGGTACTGGTCGAGGCCAAGATAGTAGCTGTACACGCAGAAGTAGATATCGAGCCGTCCATCCCGATCGTAGTCAGCGATGGCCGCATGGGTAAACGAGCCCTCCGGAGGCTTCGCGAACCGGAAGGCCTCACGCTCGAGGGTGAAAGAGCCTTGGCCGGTGTTGAGGAAAAGCAGCGGACCGGCCCCGCAGACCACCAGCAGGTCCTGCAAGCCCGAATTGCGAAAGTCGGCGAAGAGTGCACACGCGGTGTTGTCGAGCACAGCGACCCCGGCCTTTTCGGTTACATCCTCGAAAGTCCCGTCGCCGCGGTTGCGATAAAGCCTGTTGGGCAGCCCAGCCGGCTGCGAGATGTAAAGGTCATCGAAGCCGTCGTTGTCGAAGTCACCGACCGCGATCCCGTTATTGCCATAAACGTCGATGCCGCACGCGCTGTCGAGCACACTCCGCCAATCATCTGCTCCTCGCGTCAGCTGCGCCTTGTAGGACGAGATGCCTCCAAGCGCCTGCTGCGTGACATCCTGGAATACGGGGCCGGCACTTCGGCTTACGGTCTCTTTGCCGGCCTCCCAGCGCTGCACGCTCCATTGTCCGGAGGCTGGGTCGTAGGCCCATCTCATGTGCCAGACGCCGATCCGTTGCTCGCGGTGCGCGCCGGATCCGGCGAACACAACGGTATAGCGGACTTCAGTCTGAACGACCAGCGGGGTCTGCGAGAGTTCCTTGATGGAGGTGATCTCGAACTCGGCCGTCTGGGCGCGCCCGCTGCCCTGAAGGTCTTGGGCAAGCGCCTGAACAAACTGTTCCCGTCCCGGACGGACCGCTGCGCCGAACTCGCGGTGAGAGACTTCAATGTTACTTTGGGAACGTACAGACGTTTGCTTTATAGTAAACGGGGAGAACGCCTCGAGAGCAGGATCCAGCGAAGCCGATAGCGCGGCCGGCTGACCCGTCTTCCATGCTGACTCCCAACCTTTGAGCACTTCGCCGATCTCAAAAGCATGTTTCTCGCTTGTGTACTCATCTGACCCCGGAGCGAGCAGCCGGAGAACATCCTGTAGCGGCGACCTGGCCGGATAGTGGGGAATGAGGCGAACGTCTGAGAACTCGGCTTCGCCGGATACAGGCATCGACAAGGTACTGAGGACTCTTGCACCTTCGAGCAGCGAAGGCCGAAGTATCAGCGGGCCGGTCCCAAGGCTCTTGAGCAGTGCGCGCCGAGTCAGGCGTCGGAGATCCGGTTCGTTGCGAGTCATCTATACAGGCGAAGGTGTTCGGTGAGGCCGGTGGTCGATCCTGAATCGAGTGTAAACGAGCGCAGTGTGCTGCAGCCGCTCGGCTGGCCCGAGTCGGTTGCGATCCACCCATGGCATCTGGATTAACCCCGCTCCGCCAGGCTTTTTTACTCCACGATCCACTCTCCACCTTTGGGTTGACAGTTGATGCTCAGGTGCTTTAGTTTCCGTCCCGGTAGTAGTAGGCAAGTTCCGTCTACAAAAACGACGCGATCCGCTCTCAAATCGCGCACGAACCAGCAAAGAAAGTAGGACCTCCGGATGGCTTTTGACCGTAACCGCTTAGGCTGGCTTCGACGCGCCGCTTGCTTGGTCGTCGCAGCTCTGTGCTTCCTTTTAGTCCACACCCCGTCAGCTTTCGGCCAGGTGGATGAAGGATCCGTTACTGGAACTGTGCAGGATGCGACGGGCGCATTGGTTCCAAACGCTCACGTCACACTGCTCAACACTGACCAGGGCATCACGCTCGAAACACAGACCAGCGCCGGCGGCACCTATATCTTTTCGCCCGTCAGAATCGGCAACTACACGATTACAGTCACTGCGCCCGGTTTCTCAACCACCACGCAGAAGAACGTGACCGTAGCGGTCGGGCAGGAAGCACAGGTAAATGTTTCCCTCAAAACCGGTGCGGCAAACGAGACGGTGACAGTAAACGAGGCTCCTCCAGAATTGCAGACGGAAGAGTCCTCCGTGGGCCAGGTGGTCGACCAGCACACGGTAAACAGCCTTCCGCTGAACGGGCGCAACTTCACCTTCCTGGCGCAGATCAGTGCCGGCGTGAATACCTCGCAGGCAGATACGCGCGGTAACGCGGCTTCGGGCGCCTTTACGGCCAACGGTCTGCAGCCAGACCAGAACAACTACCTGCTGGACGGGATTGACAACAACTCAAACGCTGCCGACTTTCTCAATGGCACAAACTTCGTCATTCTTCCTCCGCTCGATGCGATCCAGGAGTTCAAGGTCCAGACGGCAGACTTCAGCGCGGAGCTTGGACGGTCTGCCGGAGCGGTGCTGAACGCGACCATCAAATCAGGCACCAACTCCATCCACGGCGCTGCCTGGGAGTTCTTCCGGAATGACAAGCTGGACGCGGCCGACTGGTTTGAAGACAACGGCGGGATACCGAAAGGCGAACTCCGACAGAACCAGTTCGGCGGCGCCATCGGCGGACCAATCCTCAAGGACAAGGCCTTTTTCTTCGGCGATTACGAAGGATTACGGCGCGTTCAGGGTACGGCTCTGACCGGCACGGTTCCTACCTTGTCCGAAAGCAATAGCGGCTTCACCAATCTAGCTGACCTGATCGGAGGGCAGGCGACGGCCAGCGGAGCGAATACCATCAGCGGCAACAATCCTGCCCAGGATCGCATGGACAACCTGGGTAGAGAGATACCCTTTGGAACGATCATGGATCCGGCGACCACGCGGGCTGTTACATCGGGAGTTGTTGACCCTACCACCGGGATAGTGGCCACCAAGACCGGCTACGTTCGGGATCCAATCAACCTGACGAATTGCCCGGTAACTGGCATCATGGGCAGTTTCGATAACTGCACTCTGAACCAGATTCCGGCAAATCGCCTTGATGCCAATGCTGTTAAACTTCTCAGCCTCTATCCGAAACCGACAAATTCCAGCTTCACTTCAAACTACTCGAACAGTCCGAGCCTCTACGAGCACCGAAATGCCTTTGACGTTCGGCTCGACTTTAACCCCAGTCAAAAAGACCAGATCTTCGGCCGCTTTAGCTACGCCGACGATCCTCAGTTTATCCCCAGCATTTTCGGCGGCATCGCGGACGGCGGTGCTTTCCAGCAGGGCATACAAACAGCTAAATCAGCGCAAGCGGTGGTGGCCTACACCCATGTCTTTACACCCAGCACCATCAACGTAGCTCGTGTAGGAGCCAATCACCTTCATACCACCCGCTTCGGACCCGAAGGAACCGTCGCCGGCATTCCCGGGCAGTTCGGTATCCAGGGCATACCGCAGGAGTCGGAAAACGGCGGGCTCCCGAACATCAACATCGCAGGACTGAACGCGCTGGGGAGCAATGACTTTCTTCCTTCCGATGAAGTAACCGAAACACTTCAGATTGTGGATGATTTTACGAAGGTGTACGGCAAGAACAGCTTTAAGGCTGGTGTTGAATACCAGGATGTGCACTTCAACACTCTGCAGCCTGCATATTCCCGGGGAGAAATCGACTTCACCGGAGGGAGCAGCAACGGGAACTACGCTGGCGTACCAAGCCTGAGTGGAGACCAGACTGGACGTGCTGAATTCCTCCTAACTCCGATAGCAGCCACTGTCCCGAACGGTGTCAGCTTCGTCGGTGGCGCCAACCAGGTACAGGCTTCGAACATCGCCAAGACCTACGACGTTCGCGATTACCTGGCGTTCTATTTCCAGGACGACATCAAGGTAAATCCGAAGCTAACCGTGAACCTGGGACTGCGCTATGACTACTTCACACCTATCTCCGAATCGAACGGAGCCCAGGCGAACTTCACCCAGAGCGGTCCTCCGCTTGGCGGCCCGGCATACATAGTTCCGGCATCGGGCAAAACGCCCAGGGTCTTCTCCTCTACCGCTGAGGACCCGGCTCTTAACGGTCAGGGCTTCCTGGACCTGCTGGCAGCAGACGGCATTACGCTCGACCTCACGAATCGATACGGTAAAGGAGTTCTTCAGACGCAGAAGCACAACATCGCGCCGCGAGCCGGATTCGCTTACGAAATCTCTCCCAAACTGGTTGTTCGCGGGGGCGTCGGTCTGTTCTTCAACGCCTTTGAGAGCGCTGGCTTCGGTCCGAATATCGGCCGCAACTATCCTTTTGCCTACAGCTTTAACTTCCAGGGTACTAACTCTGACGCGGATCCATTCAGCGCCGGAGCCAACCCGTATAGCAGTTGCCCGGCTGCAGCCCCTTACGGCGGTGCTGCCCCCATCGATGTGGGTCTCGCTTGTGCTTCTTTCAGCCCGCTGCTTGTCAACGCGAAAGGACTCGGACTGTCGGGATTGCAGTTTGATTTCAAGACACCGCAGACTTTCAGCTCGAACCTGAGCTTCCAGTACGCGATCACGCAGAACATGTCTGCGACCATCGCTTACGTGCTCACCGATGCTGCCAACCTGCAGGTCGGAGTTGGCAACAACGAGCCGTCGCAGCTCTTGGCTGCGAACACGTCGCTTACCGCAACCTCAACTCAGCCGGTTAACTACATCCCTTTCCCGGATTTCGGCGAGGGCGGCAACTATCAGCGGACTCTGGGTGCAAGCGTCTACAACGGCTTGCAAACCAAGCTCGAGGAGCGGCTGTCGAACGGACTCAGTTACCTGTTCACCTACACTTATTCGAAGACGCTGACCGACTCCGCCGATCTGCTGAACGGCGGCAGCACGGGCGGGTTTCGAGCACCTTACGTTCCGGGGCTTGGACCGCGCTTTGACTGGGGCCTTGCCTCCTTCGACATCCGCAACGTCTTCCATGCCAGCGGCGGGTACGAACTTCCCGTCGGTCGAGGCAAGCGGTTCCTCGGAAACGACAGCAAACTCACGGATACCTTTGTCGGTGGTTGGAGCGGTCAGTTCCTTGCCACCGTGCAGGATGGTCAGCCGATTACTCTTAGCTGCCCAACAGGAACGACTTCCGGCACCGGTTGCTATGACTTCGAGGTCCCCGGCCAAAGCCAGAAGCTGGGTGTCCGTGTACGGCCCGATACCTCGGGGCACCTGCGGCCCTTCTTCTTCGGCAACCCCGCGGCATTCCAGCAGCCCTGCGAACTAGGTCCCAACGGACCGGTTCCGAATACCCCCACAGGGTGCATCCCTGCAACAGGAGCTGCAATCCTCGGCGGTGGTCCGTCCACAACCTACGGCCCGAATTTCCAGCGTTTCGACTTCTCCCTCTTCAAAGCAATCCAGATCAGCGAGCGCTTCTCGGCGCAGTTCCGGGCAGAGTTCTTCAACATCCTCAATCACCCGAACTTCAACGCCCCCAACTTCGGTGGCAACGGTGTAACGGCGATCGGCAACTCGGGTAACTTCACCAATCCCGCCTTCGGACAAATTGGCTCGACGCGCGATGCTCCCTATGATCCGCGTCAGATCCAGTTTGCCCTCAAGCTGTACTTCTAAACTCTGCATCCGCAGACTAAAATAGAAAGCACCTCGGAGTGAGCCTCCGAGGTGCTTTTTTCTTTGTATAGAGAATGAAGATTTCAGGCCGGTTCCTCCTTAGCAGCTTATCGAATCGTAGCTCCGGAGCAAGCATCGCTCTGATGGCTTTACTACTCTGCCCGTTTGCCTTTGCGCAGAGCAGGTCGACTGCTCCGCGAGCAGCGGCGGAGCTCGAAAGCAAGCTCAGGGCTGCGGAGATCAAATACAAGGCGGGGCAGTATGACCAGGTCGATGCAATGCTGCGAGAGCTTCTGCCCGCGCCCACCAACTTCGAGCTGCACGAGCTTTTGGGGCTCAGCTACGGCGCGCAGGGGCGGTCCCTGGAGGCAGTCGAGCATCTGACCGTGGCAGCTCAACTCCGGCCCGGCTCCGCGTCCGCTCACACCAATCTTGCTGCTGCACTGATCCACGCGGGCAAGGCGGATGAGGCGCAGGAGCAATGCCGTAAAGCCCTTGCGCTGGCTCCCCACGATTATGAGGCGAACCGCGATCTCGCCGAGCTGTACCTCGCCTCGAATCAGATCGCCCGAGCCGTGCCACTGCTTGAAGAGGCGCAGCACACCCGACCCTCCGCCTATGACAACAGCTATGATCTGGCGCTGGCTTACCTGCTCACGAACAAACTCGAGCAATCGCGCCAGCTGGTCGATAGCCTGGCGCAAACGAAGGACTCAGGCGAGCTGCACACGTTAAGGGGACGCATCGATGAGGCCGAGGGTAAGTTCGTCGAAGCTGCGAATGAGTATGGAACGGCTGCGCATCTGGATCCGTCAGAAGACACCCTGTTTACGTGGGGCAGCGAGTTACTTCTGCACCGCACATATGAGCCTGCGATCGCGGTGTTCGAGCAAGGTACTTCACGGTACCCTAACTCTTCGCGCCTCTTGATCGGCTTGGGAATGGCTCTTTACTCGCGCGGTGAGTATGAGAAGTCGATTCACTCGCTGCTAGCCGCTGCGGACCTTGACCCGAAAGATTCCCGCTGCTATCTCTTCCTGTCCAAAGCATATCTGAGCTCTCCTGACCAGGCGGAAGAGGTGATCGCACGATTTCGCCGCTATGCCGAACTCGAGCCTTCAAACGCCCTGGCGCAGTACTACTACGCGATCAGCCTCTGGAAGGGCCGTCGCACCGGGGACTCGACTGTCGACTTCGGCACTGTCGAGAAGCTGCTCCAGAAGTCTATCGCTCTCGATGGTACGATTGCCGACGCGCATCTGCAGTTGGGTATCCTCTACAATGAACAGCATGCATATGAGCGCTCACTGCCACAGTACCTGCGCGCCCTCGAGTTGAACGCCAACCTCGCGGATGCGCACTATAGGCTGGGGCAATATTATGTTCACGCCGGAGACAAGGCCAGGGCGCAGCAGGAGTTTGACTTATTCAAGAAGCTGCAGGCTGAGCATCAGGCGCAGGTCGACAAGGAACGTGCAGAAGTTCAGCAATTCGTCATATCTGGCGGAGCGGACAACTCCGCAAAACCCTGACGAACATGGAAATCGATCGTGAGTAGCTTCTCAAAGTACACAGGACTGGAGCTCTCAAGACAGATGGGTCGCACCCGGCGTGATTTTTTGCGCGACGCCGCCGGACTGGCGATTGGATCCACGCTGCTCGGAGCGAGCCCCTTCCTGCGTGGAGAAGCGGTGTCGCGGCAGCGCAAGATCATCGTTGTCACCTTCGGCGGGGGCGCCCGCGACCAGGAGACCTTTGCCCCCGAAGGGCAGGAGAATATCCCGAACCTGCTCCATGAACTTGCGCCGCAGTCTACCTTTTTTACCCACATGATGAACCAGGGAATCCTGGGTCACTATGTGGCAAACGCCAGCCTGGCCACCGGTACTTACGAGACCCTGAATAACTTCTCTTCAGTTCCCCCGGATCACCCTACTGTATTCGAGTATTTTCGCAAAGATCTGCGGCGGCCGGCGTCCAACGCCTGGGTGGTTGCTCCGAGCAATGGTTTTGCGCGCATAGGCGAAAGCAATTCGAAGTCCTTCGGTCCCGGCACCGGCGCCCGCGTCATACTTCCCAAGCACTTGCTCGGAGCTGCATCCGCGGACGCATCTGGAGATTACCTTCACTTACTCCATGATAGTTATGAGACGCCGCTCTATACACCACAGGTAGAGGGTGGCGAGTTTGAACTGCGACAGCTGGATACGATTTTGAAGTTGTCCGTCAGCGACTTCACCAAGCATGCGCGCTCGCTGTCCAGTCCTGACGAGTTGTCTGTTTACATCGCGAAGCGATTGATGGAGCAGGAGTCCCCCAGCCTGCTCTGGATCACCATGCACGATATTGATGTTGCCCATTCCGGTGCATTTTCCTTATACCTCGACGCAGTGCAGCGTACCGACCGTCTGTGTGGAGAGCTTTGGAAGGCGGTCCAGAGTAGTCCGGAGTATGCCGGCAGGACAACCATGTTTATCCTGCCGGACTTCGGCAGGGATGGCGACGCCGACACTGGCGGCAATGGTTTTCAGCATCATCGGACTGGCGATACTGCTTCCCGCACCACCTGGATGATGGCGCTCGGTGCGGGCGTTCGTGAAGGCGTTGTCTACGACCGGCCGGTCCAATCGATTGATTTGGTGCCGACACTCGGTTCCATCATGGGCTTTTCTCCCACCCTCTCACAGGGTCGCCCTCTAAGTGAGTTCCTCTAGCACATGTACGCAAACCTTAAACCCGAAGAACTTAAGACTTACCCTCCACAAGCACATCAGCTCGTCGTTGCGCATCTTGCACTATTTCAGGAACTTCCCCTCACCTTTTTGCCCAGTCTTTTACGCGAAGTTATCGAGTACGATTACAAGTTTCCTGCGGAACGCTCCGCAATTGAGAAAGAACTTGCGACGCTTCAGGCACTTCCGCCGGATCAGCTTGCGCAGTGGTTCCGTCCGTTCGCCGAGCTTCGAGTATCGTCCGCACTAGAACAACTTGACTGGGTCAATCAGCCGGGTCTGTTTACCGATCAGCTTTCAGCCTACCTCTGGAGCACGCATCAGCTTGACAGCTTTCGCGCTGCAGCCAACCAGTACGCGGCGCGACTCCGCTCCGCGATTCCGCCTGATACCCCGCCCATACGCCGCCTGGGAATAGCTGTGATCGGGCAAGATGCCACCTCCTACAAAGGCTCCCTTTTTCGAAAGCTACGCGAGCACGGAACCCATTTTCGCAACCTGGTTCCAGAGGGTGGACTAGGTTCCCTGCTTTCCGCGGTTGCCGATCGCGCGCGATCCCACCCGATGCCCTACGGCCACTGGTATGTCGATGGAGGCGAGGCGTTCAACCATGATCCTCTGCTGACGTGCGTCTCCTATCAGGCCCTCGAACCTGCCCGCGACGCGCTGCTCAAGAATATTCAGCATGAGGTCTCAAAGCCGGGCATGGGGCCGGAGCAACTGCATTCTCACCTCTCGCAGATGGTGCCGGCAGACCTCGGTCTGCACCAGGATGATCTGCTCGATCGATTCCAGGTGAAGCTGCTCACCGAAGGTTCGGGCACACAGATTTTCAGCACAACCTTTGCGCAGTGGACCAGCCGCGAAGTGCTGCGCAGGGCTGAGGCCGTGACTCTGCTGGTGAGGTATGCTCCGCGCCAGCGGCAACGCCCGATGAACGAGCTGCTGGCAAGCGGAAGTGCCAATCCTGAACTTGATCCAACCGGTTCGTTGATTGACGCAGATATGGGAGCCTACTACCAGTGGATCAATCAGCAGCGGCTGGCCGGCGCAGACAAATCATCTTTTATCGTCTGGTTTGAAGATCACCCTCAAGCAGTCGCCATCGGGCCGACGATGCCGCGCGGCGCCGAGTCGAGATCGCTCATCCATCTTGGCGATCTTGTCTCCCTGGCCACCGGCTGAGTCGCGCCTCACCTGGTATGTTCAACGTTACTTACAGGCGGCTCATCCACCTTCAGCACGCGATCTCCGTCCACGTGCTCGAGCAGCTGCACGATGCCACTCGGCCAAAGGATGCGGATTGACTTGGCCGATCGATCGGCGCCCAGACCAAAATGGGCCCGCTTGTCATTCGAAGACAAATAGCTTCCGGCAGTAGAGACAGTCACCGTCTGGATGCCGGCCGATGTGGTCAGCTCGATTTCCGCTCCAATCGCATCGCGGTTTGACTTGTGTCCTACCAGACTCAACGTAAGCCAGTGATTGTTGGTTGGAGTCTCATTATGGAGGAGATGAGCAGTTCCGTTGTTGGTCGAAACC
>CAXUND010000002.1:0-2916 GCA_964252445.1 uncultured Acidobacteriaceae bacterium
GCGGGTTCTTGCGTCATTGACGCGCGTGAGCGCCGGCTGGAGCGGCGTGTCGCCTTTGGCGTCGATGGCCGCGGTATTCATGCATGCAGCGTAGTAGTCGCCCACCTTCTGCTGCACCGGAGTGCGGTCCTTCGCCTTCGCATCCTGCTCGAGAATGCCCCAGAGGAACTGCTGATTGTCATTCGCCAGCTTTGCATAGACGCTCCATGCAGCCTGGTCGGCAGGAATGGGGTTGTTCTTCATCCAGCCGCCGCAGGAGAACTTGTAGAAGTCCACGCATGGGTCGGCCGCGCGGTCGAGGCTGGTGAGGTCAAGCGACGGCGAGTACGGCATCGCGGTGAGCGGTTGCTGAGCTTGAAGGCAGGGAGAAAAGCAGGAAACGGTGATGAGCGCGACAGCGGCCGGCAGCAGCGAGCGAACGAGCATGAATCCTCCGGAGAGGCCATCCTACATTGCGCCGCGCCCGCTGTTACCCTCAGAGCAGAGTTGCTTTTCGGGGAACAGATGGCTGCACTGATAGACGCGATCGATGTGAAGCGCAAGATGTACTTTGAGCACGAGAATGTCCCGTTCTATTGCCTCGACGTTGAGATATCATCACCGACCGCGCGTGGCGGCCAGACGCTGGTGCGCCTGCGCATGCGCAACATGCTGACCCGCGCCGTCTTCGACCGGACTTTCAAGGCGAGTGATAAGTTCAAGGAGCCGGATCTGGTGACGGTGCCCGCCTCCTATCTCTACTCGGACGGCGATGGCTCCTACTTCCTGGACCAAGAAACCTTCGATACGCTCTCGCTTGGGGAGGCGATCGTCGGCGACGCGCTCGATCTTCTAGTTGAGGGAGCTATTGTCCAGATCGACAAGTACAACGGCAATCCCATCGGGCTTTCGCTTCCTGCGCACGTAGAGCTCGAGGTGACCTACACCGAACCGGGCGTACGCGGCGACACCGCCAGCGGCGCCGTGACCAAGCCGGCCAAACTCGAGACCGGCGTCGAGATCCGGGTGCCGTTCTTTATCAAGGAAGGCGAACGCATCAAGGTCGCAACCGAAACGCGAGAGTTTGCCGGGCGCGCATAACCTCATCGCCACGCGTACGCCATCCATGCCCGGTTTCATGCTGCATTTACTGATCTGCAACCTGTCAGCAACACGCCTCCCGTACCAACGTACGTGGAGGTTCCACCAGAATGAAACGCCCGCTTCCCTTTCTCCTCACTGCGACACTTTCCCTCGGTCCGATTCTCGCGCACGCACAGGATCTCAGCCCGGGCTCAGGCCCGGTGAAACACATCCTGCTGCTCAGCGTGGATGGCATGCACGCAGTCGACTTCCTCAACTGCGCCTACGGCACCCCCGGCGCCAACAACGGTCAGCCCTACTGCCCGCATTTAGCAGCTTTAGGCGCGACCGGCCTGAACTATGCCGCGGCCAGCACCACCAAACCCTCGGACTCCTTCCCAGGAATGCTGGGCATCGTCTCCGGCGCCAGCCCGCGCACCATGGGCATCTACTACGACGTTGCTTACGATCGCTCGCTTGATGCTCCGGCAACCACCACCGGCAACGGCCTGGCAGCAGGTCCATGCACCGTCGGCGCTGCACCTACGGGAACCACCACCGAGTATGAAGAAGGCATCGATCTTGACCAAACGAAGCTGAACGGCGGCGCACCCGGCGCGGGTCTTACTGAGGGTGGCATCAACTCCATCGACAGCACCAAGCTGGTCCGCAACCCTGCCAATGGGTGCGCACCGGTCTACCCCTGGGACTTCGTCCGCACCAACACCGTCTTCGGCGTCATCCATTCAGCCGGCGGCCATACGGCCTGGTCTGACAAGCACCCATCCTACTCGGCTGTGTCGGGTCCTGGCGGCGGCAACGTGGACGACTACTACTCGCCCGAGATCAACTCCGACGTAGTCGCGCTGCCCGGCGTCACCACGCCTGAGGGCGCCTCCTGCGCGACTGTTCGCGACGCTTCGCAGCTTGGATCGTGGACCGACAGCTTCGAGAACATCCAGTGCTATGACACCCTGAAGGTCAACGCTATCGTCAATGAGGCTTCGGGCAAGACACACAGCGGAGCCGCGGCCCAGGTGCCGGCGCTCTTCGGCATGAACTTCCAGGTGGTCAGTGTCGGGCAAAAGCTGATTGAGAAGAACGTCGGGAAGGGCGGCTACCTCGATGCCTACGGCACACCTTCGCCGCTGCTGCTCGGCGAGATCAAGTTTGTGGATGATTCGATCGGCAAGATGGTCGCCGCGCTCAAGACCAGCGGCACGTTCGAGGACACGGTCATCATCGTGACCGCCAAGCATGGCCAGTCTCCCATCGATCCGAACCTGTACAAGCCCGTTCCCGGCCACAGCGGAACCAACGGCACAACGCCGGCAACCCTGCTGAATAACCTGCTGCCGGTCTCTGAGCAGCCGAACAATCCGACCGGCATTGGGGCTACCGAGGACGACGTCTCGCTCATCTGGCTGTCTGACTCCAGCCGGACGACCTCTGCTGTCGCCACTCTGGAGCAGAACCTGTCCCAGATAGGCGCGGGCCAGATCTTCGCCGGACCGTCCCTCTGGCTTAACTACAACGTTCCGGGCCTCGGCAATGGTCTCGACCCGCGTACGCCAGACATCATCGTGACGCCGAATGTCGGGGTCACCTACACCGGCAGCAGTTCAAAGCAGGCCGAGCATGGCGGCTTCTCGCATGACGATACTAACGTCATTCTGCTGGTCTCCAATCCCTTGACCAAGGAGCGGTTGATCTCTACCCCGGTAGCGACCGCCCAGGTCGCTCCCACCATCCTGAAGCTCCTTGGACTGAGCCCGGCTTCGCTTGACGCGGTGCGGCTTGAAGGAACGCCGGTACTGCCTGGCGCCGCAGAAGCGCTCAAACAGGCGCAGCAGT
>CAXUND010000002.1:3016-18834 GCA_964252445.1 uncultured Acidobacteriaceae bacterium
CGCTAGAAATCGAGCGAGAGCACCAGCACCGTCATGTCATCGTGCTGCGGCGCGCCGGCCGTAAAGCGGTCTGCCTCGGCCAGCACCGTCTTGAGCACGCATTCCGCATCGTGACTCGACGCCGACGCAACCGCAGCGATCATGCGTTCCTCCCCCCACTCTTCGTCGTTATGTGTCATCGCTTCGCTGATGCCGTCGGTGTAGCAAAGCAGGATATCCCCTGAATGGAGCTGCAACCGCTGCTCGCTGTAGGCGGCAAATGGCAGCAGGCCTACCACCGGTCCGTCGGCTTCAAGCCGCAGGATCTCCTTTTCCTGCCCAGGCTTGCGCCGCAAGACCAGCGGTGCATTATGGCCGGCGTTCACGCATTCAAGCACCCTTGTCGAAAGATCAAGCGCGCCGAAGAAGAAGGTGGCATAGCGGTTGTTGGCTGATGCTTCATAGACCAGGCGGTTGACCTTGTCCATGATGATGGCGAAGGGTTGCCCGGTGTCGAGCGTGACGCCGCGCAGCGAGGCGCGCAGGCTGGCCATCAACAGCGCCGCCGAGATGCCCTTGCCGGAGACATCGCCGATCGCGATCCCGAGCCGGCCATCGTGCAGCGTGAAGACGTCGTAGTAATCGCCCCCGACGCCCTGCGCCGGCCGGCAGTGGCCGGCGACGCTGACGCCGGGAAAGCTAGGCATCTGCTGCGGGAAGAAGCGCTCCTGCACCTCGTGGGCGATCTCCAGCTCCCGGCTGGCGCGTTCCCGCTGGGCGGCTTCATCAGCGAGCGAATGCGCCAGTTCGCTGATCTCTAGAGCCAGGCCGGTGCGTTCGCCAAGTACCTGCAGCAGCTTTAAATCTGACTTCGAATAGGCGGCTTCGGATTGCTTAGGCCCGAGCGCCATAACGCCCATCAGCCGATGGCGCCCGGGCAGGGGCAGCAGTACCTCGGCGCTGAGATCATCGAGTGCTCGCCGCTCGCTCGCCGTGGCCAGCAGATACCAGCCGTCGGGGTCGTCGCGGTAGAGTTGCGCGGGCGAGCGGTTGCGGTTCAGGTTGTAGATGGTTGAGGAGTTCGCTTCCAAGGCAAGGTTGTTGGAAGACATGCCGATGGCGCGCTCCAGGCGGAACTCGCTGCCGGCCTGCATCAGCATGCCGATCCGGCCTACATGCAAGGTCTCCGCAACGCACTTGGATACCGTCTCCAGCAACGGACCCCGATCCGTGTACTTGCGGACCTCGTCCGCGAGCGAGCTCAGGACCTGATCGGCATCGTAGGCCTCGCGAAAAAACTTCCTGTCGATCCAGGCCGCTGCCCGCTTATGCAGGATGATGCGCAGCGGCACGATCAGCAGCATGAGCAGCGCCGCCTCAATGAGTTGCCCCCGCGGGATCTGTCGCTGGCGCAAGATCGGAAGCAGCAGGTTGTAGCCGACGTAGCTGAAGAGCGCTGTCTGCAGGACAAAGCTGGTCGCCCGCGCGAGCACGTACCTGGTGCCTTGGCGGAGCAAGATGGTGACATCCATCGCCCGTTGGACCATCACCACGTACACCAGCGTCAGCGGCGCCAGCAGGAAGAGGATGGCGCCCACATAGGATACCCACTGGTGGCCGGGCGCCGCACGGTGAAACCCCAGATGTGCCAGCAGGACAAAGGCAAAGAGCAGCGCGCCGAGACCGACGCCCGTCCCTGTCAGCAGGACGCGCAGCCGTCGCCGCGCATCCTCTGTAGACGCAGACCGCAGCTTGTCGAAGAGAATGACGAGATAGAGGACAACGCACAGCAGATTGAGAAAGTTCTCCATGGGGGCGCTGAAGTTGTTGTCCAGCCTGAGCAGCCAGGATGGATTGCCGCCAAAGAAATACTGACCGTACATCAGTCGCAAATCGATCACGCCGGCAATCAGGCAGGGCCCGATCACCGCCCATTTAACCCATGGCAGACGGACATCAAGCCGCGAGCGCTCGGGAAAGTAAATCGCGAATGGCAGCAAGATCAGGGGCCCGACAATCTGCAGCAACTCGTAGTAGGTCCCGCAAAAGAGCAGCCAGCCCCCGGTCGCCAATCCGTCCTGGAAGGAAAAGATGACCTCTGGGAAGATCAACAAGCCCATCAGCAGCCAGGCATTCGGCTCTGTAGGCTTGACGAAGACGACCCAGTACCCGAGAAGCATGCAGAGCAGCGGCACCAGGTTGAACAGGGCGCAGGCCTGCAGCACCTGGCTTACCCCAGTCGGTGTACCCGGGCCCGCCTTGCTCGCAACCAGAACAATGGAGCCGGTGGTGAGTGTACCGTCCGGTCGGCGAACACCCACTGACACCACATCCCCCGGCTTCTTGATCAACGCGGCCCACTGTGCATGGCCGCTGTACGGCTTGCCATTCAGCGACTCAAGCGTCGCGCCCTTCACCACTCCGGCGCGGGCTGCTTCTGGTTCCACCTCGGTGATCTCACGGGTGTCATCGTCGCAGCGAAAGGGCGAGCGGGCCAAGCTCTCAATGTGCAGCCCGATCGTGAGGCGATCCCGCACATCGGCTGCAAGGTGGATGAGACCGGCAGCTGCAACCACAAGCAGCAGAAGCCGCAGCCAGGTCGATCTTGCGGAAAATCTCGTGCGCCATGTGGGTTGCATTCTTGGCAGCATGGTAGCGCAAGCAGGCCGCGCCGTGAGGCCGCTACAGTGAGGTACTCACTTCGAGCGCTGCGAGTTCTCGACCTGCCTGCAGACCTGATGCTACCGCCTCTTCGGCTGCTCCGCCGAGTAGACAACGCCTTATGCAGCAAAGCCTTGCGGGTCGAACCTGCCTTCCAATGGCTCCGGACGAGTCATACGTGAGTCCTTTTGCCACCATCCTGCACTCCTGAGCGCGGGGTGCCGCAAAGGCTCACCTGAACTGATCTGGCGCACCAGCTGCGTAAGTTCAGTGTCCACGGGGAAGCCCTTGGAAACATCGAATACGCCGGGCTCGTAGGCGCCTGTGTCTCGCGTACAGAGATGACACCAATTGTAGAGCCCCAGCAGAGCCCATGTGGTCACCGCCTTGATCTCAGCTCCGGCGCCCGCGGCGCTTTGCGCTCCATGCCAGGCTTCAGCAAGCCAGCGAATCTGCTCTGCGGGCTGCTCACAGCCAAGATGAGCTTCGGTCAACGCGAGCGGAAGCCGGTAACGGTCCCAGGCCTCCATCAGCACCGTCTTTACCCCGGCAACGCCATCTCTGCGCACCCGTACTGCCTCTACGTCGACGAGTGGTTCATGTCCCGTGTCACCGCCGCGCATGAAAGGCGGATAGCTGCCGAGTCGGTCGTCTAGATAGCGATCACTGGTCACGTAGTAGTTGAGTCCGATCACATCCGGTGTACAGCTGTGCTCCTCAAACCACTTGATCTCGCGCTCGCACGCACCATGGGCCAGCAAAAAATCAAACAACGGATGCTCGCGCGTGACCCGGCCGCAGAGCAGGTCGAGACCTAGCCATCGACGGTGCTCGCGCTCTACGCGGTATTCTTCAAGGGCCGCGCTCGAAAAAGTAATGCCGCCGTCTTCGGTGTGCAGAAGCCTTGCCGCAGGCTGCACAGACCTGACCGCCTCCATCGAGAGCACGATGCCTCGTATTTGATTCAACAGCGCCCGCACATAGCTGTGCATGCTTGCATGGTGCGGATACCAGTGCCGATACAAACACGCGAAGCGACCAGTGGTCTGCGGCTCATTGATCGGCGTGTAATCAGTCACTGAAGGATATCGTCGCGCCACATCAAGCGCATATGCCGCTAGCTTTTCACCGAATTCGGGATCGAGCAAACTCGTCGTCATTGGACCGCTGCCATGATGCAGCAGACCCACAATCGGAACCATGCTCAGCCCTTCCATCGTGCGCAAACAACGATCAGCGAAGCCCCAACTCTGGCCGGCCGCAAAGTGCTCCCACGGCAGACCGGTTCTCAGAGTCTTCAAGCCAGCTTCGCAAAATCGCTCGAGATCTTTCTCAACGCGCACGCGGTGTCCCGTCCATGCACATTGATCGTAAAACGTATCGCCTACGCGATTGATTGTGCACTCTACACCGCCCCATAACTGCAAAGCGGATTGGCTGATCGACACGGTGTACTCCAAAATATGAACAGTCTGAACTAAACGAAAATACTTTACGGCTACACTGGAACAATATAAGCAGTTGTCACTCTGATGCGCTCTCCAACAAGCGTGTTGCGAGTCGACGCAAAATGGGTATCATCAAAAACTCTGTTTTGACTCGGCGGCGAACTGACACAGTGCCGCTCTTTTGCATCAGAGAAAGCGGGAGACGCGTAAGTTATGGACAAGAGCATTTCGACGAACCTCGCCCTGAATCACCATGCCTCAGATCATCGTGATGCATACGTCTCCGGCGGCGACGAGCACACAAGCATGCGTACGATCGGCGAGCGATCCTGCCTTCCGCTTCTCGTCTTCTCTCATCTGCGCTGGCAATTTGTGACTCAGCGCCCGCAGCATTTGCTCACCCGCGCCAGCCAGACACGCCCTGTATTTTTTTGGGAAGAGCCATCGATGCACGCTGCTGCAGAAGCGCCCGCGTTCGTGCGTAAAGGCGGATCGCTTGAAGTTCTGCCTACCGAAACAGATGCAAACGTAACTGTCATCCGAACCCATTTTTTTCATGGTGAAGACACGATCGCAGGGCAGCGCCGCATGCTCGATCAATTCATTGCGGATCGAGGTCTTAGGCTCTTCGACCGCTGGTACTACACGCCCATCGCGCTCCGATTCAGCGATCATCTCCATGCCGATATCACGATCTACGATTGCATGGACGAGCTCTCCGCCTTCCTCAATGCACCGCCAGAACTGCTCGAGCGTGAGCGTGAGCTCTTCCGTGCTGCCGAGGTTGTCTTTACCGGCGGCCACTCGATCTATGAAGCCAAGCGCAACCATCACCCCAACGTGCACGCCTTCCCAAGCTCGATTGATGTAGAGCACTTTGCCGCGGCCCGCGCCATCGCCACAGACCCGCAGGACCAGGCTCACATCGCTCATCCACGCGCCGGGTTTTTCGGAGTCCTGGATGAGCGATTCGACACGGCGTTGATCCGCGAGGTCGCTGCCCTCCGCCCGGACATTCACTTTGTTTTTCTTGGACCTGTTCTCAAGATCGATCCTGCCACCCTGCCGCAGGCAGACAATCTTCACTACCTGGGCATAAAGTCTTACAAAGAACTTCCGTCCTATCTCGCGGGGTGGGATGTCGCGCTGCTTCCATTTGCCATCAATGAGTCGACACGCTTCATCTCTCCGACCAAAACTCCTGAATATCTAGCGGCCGGCAAGCGAGTCATCTCTACAGCTATTCGCGATGTAGTCTCCGACTACGGCGAAACCGGGCTTGTCGATATCGCAACTACAGCAGAAGAGTTCGCTGCTGCTCTCGATCGTGCGTTAGCGGCGCCTGAGGATCCTCTGTGGGCGGCCAAGGTAGACCGCAAACTGTCCTCCTCGTCATGGGATCGCACCTGGGCTTCAATGAACACCGAGATTGAGAGTGCGCGTGCCCATAAGTACGACGCAGAAAATCTGGACAGCACCTCATTCAAGCGCAGCACGAAAAAGGCTTCGGCTTCTGTAACTGAGCGCTTTGACTACCTGGTTGTAGGCGCCGGATTCGCGGGCGCTGTGGTAGCGGAGCGGCTTGCGTCTCAGCTGGGCAAGCGTGTGCTGATCGTAGATCGCCGGCCGCACATTGGCGGTAACACGTACGACTGTTACAACGAGCACGGCATCCTCGTGCACAAGTACGGTCCACATATCTTCCACACTTCGTCGCAGAAAGTAGTGGATTATCTCTCCCAATTCACCGAGTGGCGCCCATACGAGCACCGGGTTCTGGCTCACGTCGACGGCAAACAGCTCCCGATCCCTATCAACCTCGACACCATCAACCGCCTCTACAATCTTGGGCTCGATTCAGAAGGCATGCAGCACTTTCTTGCCGAGCGGGTGGAGGTGCGCGCCGAGCTGCGTACGTCAGAAGATATTGTGCTCTCGCGCGTGGGCCGCGAACTCTACGAGAAGTTCTTTCGCAACTACACCCGCAAACAATGGGGCCTCGATCCTTCGCAGCTGGACTCCTCCGTTGCCGGACGAATCCCGGTTCGCTTCGATCGAGATGATCGCTACTTTACCGACAGCTTCCAGGCGATGCCGCTGGAGGGCTTCACGCGTATGTTTGAGCGCATCCTGGGGAATCCGCGGATTACAGCCATGCTATCCACGGACTATCGGGATACTCTCGGCCAGTATCCTCGGGCAAAGGTGGTCTATACAGGGCCAATTGATGAGTTCTTTGATTACCGCTTCGGCGCGCTTCCCTATCGCTCACTTCGGTTCGAGCACCAGACGCACCATCAATCACGCTTCCAGGATGCGCCTGTGGTTAATTACCCCAACGACCACGCTTACACGCGCATCACCGAGTTCAAGTACCTCACTGGGCAGGAGCATGAGAAGACCAGCATCGTGTATGAATACCCGGAGGCGGAAGGTGAGCCGTATTATCCGATCCCGCGGCCTGAGAACAGCGCGATCTACGAGCGCTACCGTGCGCTTGCGGCGGTTACTCCGGGAGTTTACTTCTGCGGGCGTCTTGCCAACTATCGCTATTTCAATATGGACCAGGTGGTTGCTCAGGCACTCACTTTGTTCCGCAATATAGCCGCTGATGAGTCGCAGGCGCCGGTAAGTTCCTCAACTCCTGCCAGCACTATGGTCATGCCCCCGGCCGCGCCAATCCTGGCTGCGTCCTAGAGCATGCGCAGGCTGCGCGGGTAAATCCGAGTCACGACTGTTTAACGCTGCAGCCTCATCAGCCGCTTTCTCCATAGCAACACGTTCGGATCCTTCTCATTGGGAACGAACCCGCTGGTCGCCTCGGCCGCCTGGTCAAGAACAAACTTCGGCGTGCGATCCATAAAGACCAGGCCGTTCGCTTCCTGGAATGTATCCGTGAACTGCGTGTAGCAGAAGCCGGCTAGGCTCGGCAGCTGGCGCACCACGTTGAGCAGTGAGCAGTACCGCTGCTCTAACTCATCGGCGGTTCGGCAGACGCTGTACCCCCACGTATCCTCATCACCGGTGCGCAGCGCGATGCCGCCGAACTCCGTTAAGACGATAGGGAGTCGCTCTCCGCCATCCCCACCCAGCCTGAGGATGCGGCCGCCGGGCCGTTCAAACTCGAAGAGTCTTTCCTCCACTTCGTCGATCCCGTAGCGGCGCGCAATCCTATCCGGCTGATCGTCGTAGTCGTGGATCCCGAGCATGTCGGTCGCAACACTCTCCCATCCGTCATTGCCGATCACCGGTCGGGTCGGGTCAAGCGTTTTGGTGAGGTGGTACAGCGCCTGCACGTAGTGCCTCTGCGCTGCGCTGTCCGGCAGATCGGGAACACCCCAGCTCTCATTGAAAGGAACCCACGTGATCACGCAGGGATGACTCCAGTCGCGCTTCATCACCTCGATCCACTCGCGGGTGAGCCGCTCGACGGACCGCTGCGTGTATCGGTAGGCGCTCGGCATCTCTTCCCACACCAGCAGGCCGAGATGGTCCGCCCAGAATAAGAAGCGAGGGTCTTCGATTTTCTGGTGCTTGCGCACACCGTTGAAGCCAAGCGCCTTCACCAGCAGGATGTCCCGGACAAACGCGTCGTCATTCAGGGCGGTCTGTCCGGTTTCCTCCCAGTATCCCTGATCAAGCACCAGGCGCAGGGGCCAGGGGCGCCCGTTCAACGTAAAGCGGTCCCCCTGGACAGCGATCGACCTGAGCGCGGTATAACTCTTCACCTCGTCCAGCACTCCACCCTCGGAGTCCATCAGCTTGAGCTGCACATCGAGGATAGTCGGCTTCTGCGGGCTCCAGAGCAGGTCATTGCGAAAGTCGTCGATGCCCGGATCAGACAGCGCGATCCTTCGGTGCAGTTCGCTGGAGGTGAGCGAAGCGCCGCCCAACGGGCCATTCAGGAAGCAATAAGAATCGTCCACCAGCTGCTGACCATGCGACCAGATCTTGACCGCGAGCTTCGCGCCCTGGGGAAGATTCCCAAGCACGTGTGCTTCGAGCCCTACCTCCCATCGCTCCATGTTGGAAGTCCAGCGAAGCGATTCGAGATACACCCGCGGCACCACTTCCATCCACACGGTCTGCCAGATGCCCGTCGTGCGGGGATACCAGATCGAATGCGGCTCCAGCTTCCAGTCCTGCTTCCCGCGCGGCTTTTCAAGATCAAGAGGATCGTCTTCCGCGCGCAGTACGATCTCCTGCAGACCCTCTCCCGCAAGAACGCCGGACACGTCGATCCAGAACGGGGTGTAACCGCCCTCATGCACGCAAAGCTCAACGCCGTTCACCCAGACTTTGGCCAGGTAGTCGACGGCTCCGAAATGCAGAATGAGCCGCTCCCCGGGATTCATCTTCGGCCGCTCGAATTGCTTGCGGTACCACACAACGCAGAAGAAGCTGGTGTCCGCAATGCCGCTCGCCCTGGTCTCGGGAGCGAACGGTACTTCGATCTTCCTGCTCCAGCTGACCTGGTCCGGCCGGCTCAGCTCCGCGCGCGCATCAAACGCAAAGTCCCAGGGGCCATCCAGGCTTATCCATTCCGCTCGCTCGAGTTGCGGCCGCGGATATCCGGGCTGCGAGGCTCTGGCACCGTTCTCTGACAGTAGTTCCATCAGTATCACGATACCTCGGAGCAGGGCTAAAGGCGGAATCTTCGCAACTGGAGGCACCCATCCGGGCACCCTCGGACCGGGCACTCCGGGGAAAAATCTTCGTCCGAGTCAGTGCAGTGTGGGCAAGTGCGGCGCAGTTCACGACGGTATGCTTCGTCTCTGGTGAGGCAGAGTGGCTGGATCCGGGCTATCGGCGCCGCCGGCTGCGGCGCTTCGGCGAAAGCCTACAGGCTGGCGGCTACACGGGTGAACTCGCGCTCGATGTTCTCATTGATGCCGGCCTGGGCGAACTCTGCCGCCACGCGGATACCATTACGGATCGCGCAGTCATTCGAGGATCCATGCGCCACAATGCACACCCCACGTACCCCGAGTAGAGGCGCGCCGCCATACTCGGTTGGGTCCAGCCGCCGCTTGAACTCTGAAAATGCCCTCTTCGAAAGCAATGCGCCGACTTTCGCCGTGACCGTCGTCTTCAACGAAGCCTTCAGCATCTCGCGCACCAGCTTGGTAAGCCCTTCGGAGGTCTTGAGCGCGACGTTGCCGACAAAGCCGTCGCAGACGATAACGTCCGCGTTGCCCTGGTAGATGTCCCGGCCTTCCACGTTGCCGATGAAGTTGATCGGCATCTGCTGCAGCAGGGGAAAGCTTTCTGCAGTCAATTCGTTACCTTTCCCCTGCTCCTCGCCGATCGATAACAAGCCTACGCGCGGGCGCGCGATCTTCAGCACACTGCGAGCGTACATCTCGCCCATGACCGCGAACTGCTCGAGGTTGGACGGTTTGCAGTCAACGTTCGCGCCTACATCGAGCAGCACGCACGGCGAGCCCGGCCCCCTGAGCGTCGGCAACACCACCGCGAGCGCAGGACGATCCACACCGGGCAGCGCGCCCAGAACCATCTTGGCGGTAGCCATGGCTGCGCCGGTATTGCCCGCAGTCAGGAAGCCCGCCACGGTTCGGTCGCGAACCATCTTCAGTCCCACGCGCATGGAGCTGTCCTTTTTCGAGCGAACAGCGACAGCCGCCTTCTCGTCCATGGCGATGTGTTCGCTGGCGTGCACGATCTCAATCGGCAGGGTCTCGCCCGCCAGCGCTTCCTTAAGAAGAGGACGCAGCAGTTCCTCGCGCCCGACCAGGTGGATGCGGACAGGCAGTTCGCGGCAGGCGAGAATGGCCCCGCGAATCTCCGGCTCAGGCGCCTTATCGGCGCCCATGGCATCGAGAGCAATGTCGGTCAGCATGTACCGGGGCTAACTGGCTTCCTTCACTTCGAGCACTTCGCGGCCCTTGTAGGTGCCGCATTTCGGGCAGGCCTGGTGCGGCAGTTTGCGCTCCTGGCAGTTGGTGCAGATCGATAGCCCGGCAGGTGTCAGAAAATCGTGGGAGCGGCGTTTGGCGGTGCGCTGCTTGGAGTGGCGGCGCTTCGGGTTAGGCATTCGACTTCCTTTCACTGAGGCGGGTTCTGTCCACCTGCAGCAGCGGGGCGCGTCAGCCACCAGGCCGCGCGCTCTCAGTTCAATTGATTTTCATCCGGCTGCTCAGGTCTGCGAGCGCTGACCATCGCGGATCGGAAGGCAGCTCGCCGCAACTGCAGGAGTCAGTATTCTGGTTCGTGCCGCAGCGGGGGCAAAGTCCTTTGCAATCCTCGCGGCAGAGGGTGCGGGCAGGCAGCGACAAGAGCACCTGTTCGCGCAGCACATCCTCAAGCGTGAGGCTGCCCTTCTCATAATAGCCGATTTCAGTTTCCGACGCTCCAATCGACTGTTCGGTCAGATCCGCATCCGCCCCCGCCGGACGGAAGATCAGGTCAAATTCGGCGCCCAGAGTATGCTCGACCGGGTCGACGCATCGAGCGCACGGAACCTCAAACCTGCTCTGGTAGCTACCGCGCAGCCGGATATCCTGGACAATGTCCCGGGGGCCGCGGTGTTCCTCGATAAGATCGGCGCGACCGGCGCTGGTGAGTAGCCCCTTCTGCTCGACTTCGGAAATGTAGTCGATCTGGCCCGGGGAAAACGCAAGGTCAAATTCGAGCGGCTCGCGCTCCAGTTCAGCGACGGTGATCAGCATGGCGCCTCAAGAATTGGGGTGGGAATTCGATGACAGTGGCTAGGCCCACGGCTAGCGGCCTGCCTCACACAGCTCCCGACGGGCCGCGGGATGGCAAGCACAGGTCCTATTTTACTCGACTCCGGGCAGGGCAGGGGTCGGCTTGCCGGATCACCTCGGGTGAGACGAAAAGACGATGAATCGCCACTGGAGTAAGCGATGCGATTGACTCCTCATACCCCCGCCCACGTATACTTTCCACAGGTCCACGGATCGCCCCGTCTCTTCTCTGCAGCTTTCTTGCCTCGGAAGCGTCGAAGAGGGTAGCCGCGCGTGCCAGACTCGCCTCCGCACTCAAACGCTGCGGGCGATCTACCCTACCAAGATTGAAGGAGTTCCCGCTTACATGAACCGTACCTCGTCGCGTCATCTCTCGCGTTCGCTGTCTCTCGTCTGCCTGCTCGGCTTTGGCTCGAGCCTACTCGCCCAGGCGCCGGCCTCCTCCTCCGCCGCTGCGCCAAACGCTCCGGGCGTTGCCGCTGCTCCCGCACCTGCAGGCCCGGCTAAAGTGGCTATCATCATGTTTCAGCAGGTGGTCGCTGAGACCAACGAAGGACAGCGTAACTTTGCTGAGATCCGCAAGAAGTACGAGCCCAAGCAGGCGGCGTTGAAGTCCCAAAGCGACGAGATCGACACGCTCAAGAAGAACCTGCAAAACGGCGCGACCACCCTCTCCGACGCCGAGCGTGCCCGGCAGGCCAAGACTATTGACGACAAGGAGAAAGCCCTGCAGCGCTCCGGTGAAGACGCGCAGAACGACTTCCAGCAGGAGATTCAGCAGACCTACGCCACCCTCGCCGAGAAGGTCTACGGCAGCGTGCAGTCCTATGCCTCACAGAACGGCTATACGCTCGTCGTCGATGCATCTCAGCAGCAGAGTCCCGTGCTGTGGGCCAGTCCTTCGACCGACATCTCGCAGCAGATCGTGCTCGCCTACAACCAGAAGTCAGGCGTTCCTGCTCCTCCGGCCGGCTCAGCAGCGCCATCGGCGCCGACACCGCGTCCCCGCACGACGACGACTCCCCACTGATCCAGCCGAAGTTCTGGAGGCCCGGAGATCCGACCGGATCCTGGTGCCTCCCCGGCTCTTCAAAAGAGTTACCTAAGTACCGAAACTGTGGATAAAAATGTGGAAGAACTCGAGACCTTCGCACTAACCGTGGGGCATTTGCGACGCGGCGATGTGATAGGAGAGGTTACCTGCCACTGTATGTTCTTCATTCTAAACAGTCGCTTATCTCCTGGCTGCCGGTTGACAAGGCCGATTGGATCCTCTTCTCTTCAGGCAGATTGGGGAGGCTTTCCACAGGCACCATTACAAACCGTTGAAAGTCGTTGACTTTCTTACCTCTAGCGTGAGCTGTCGTCGCCCAGCCTCAGCACCGCCAGGAAGGCTTCCTGCGGGATGTCCACCTTGCCGATACGCTTCATCCGCTTCTTGCCTTCCTTCTGCTTGTCAAGCAGTTTTCTCTTGCGGGAGATATCGCCGCCGTAGCATTTTGCCAGAACGTTCTTCTTGATAGCGGAGACCGTTTCCCGTGCGACGATTTTGGCGCCGATCGCGGCCTGGATGGCCACGTCAAACATTTGCCGGGGGATCAGCTCGCGCATCTTCGAGACCAGGGCACGTCCGCGTTCGTTGGCGAACTCGCGGTGGACGATGATAGAGAGCGCGTCCACCGGCTCGCCCGACACCAAGATGTCGAGCTTGGCCATCGGCGACTCCCAGGTGTCGGACAGGTAGTAGTCAAGCGAGGCATAGCCGCGGGAGACAGACTTGAGCCGGTCGTAGAAGTCGAGCACCACTTCGTTCAGCGGCAGTTCGTAGATGATCTTGACCCGGGTCGCGCTCACGTACTCGAAGTTGATCTGGCGCCCGCGCTTCTCCTCGACCAGCTTGAGGATGCCGCCGACGTACTCCTCGTTGGTCAGGATGGTCGCGGTGATAACCGGCTCCTCGATTTTCGCGATCGAGCTTGGGTCAGGCCAGCGCGAAGGATTGTCGACCTCAAGCTCCGTGCCGTCGGTCAGCGTGATCTTATAGCGCACACCCGGCGCGGTGGTGATCAGGTCGAGATCAAACTCCCGCTCCAGCCGCTCCTGGATGATCTCCATGTGTAAGAGGCCGAGGAATCCGCAGCGGAAACCGAAGCCAAGGGCAGCCGAGCTCTCCGGCTCGAAAGCAAAACTCGAGTCGTTCAACCGCAGTTTTTCAAGCGCATCGCGCAACATGGTGTGCTCGTGCGAGTCGACCGTGTAGAGCCCGGCGAAGACCATCGACTTGATGTCTTCAAAGCCCGGCAGCGCTTCCGGGGCGGGCCGCGCGTCCTCGGTAATGGTGTCACCGATCTTGGTGTCAGCCACGTTCTTGATGGTCGCGACGAAGAAGCCGACCTCGCCTGCCGAAAGCTCCGCAATCTCGACCGGCTTCGGGGTTAGCACCCCGAGCGACTCGACATCGAAGACCTTTCCATTCGACATCAGCCGGATCCGCATACTTTTGCGCAGCCGACCGTGAATGACACGGGCCAGCACGATCACGCCGCGGTAAGCGTCGAACCAGGAGTCGAAGATCAGCGCCTGCAACGGCGCGTCGATGTCGCCGACCGGGTGCGGCAGCCGGGTGACCACAGCCTCGAGGATCTCCGGAACGCCCAGGCCGGTTTTCGCACTGCATGCGATAGCATCCGTCGCGTCAATGCCGACCGTCTGCTCGATCATCTCCTGCGTGCGCGGAACATCCGCCGACGGCAGGTCGATCTTGTTGATGACCGGGATGATCTCGAGCCCGTTGTTGATGGCCAGGTATGCGTTGGCGAGCGTCTGCGCCTCCACCCCCTGCGACGCATCAACCACCAGCAGCGCGCCTTCGCAGGAGGCGAGCGAGCGCGACACTTCGTAGGAAAAGTCCACGTGCCCCGGAGTGTCAATCAGGTTGAGCTGATAGGTCAGTCCGTCTTTGGCCGGGTACATCATGCGAACAGAGTGAGCCTTGATGGTGATACCGCGCTCGCGCTCCAGGTCCATCGCATCGAGCACCTGCGCCTGCATCTCACGCGCGGTCAAACTACCGGTCAGCTCCAGCAGCCGGTCTGACAAGGTCGACTTCCCATGATCGATGTGCGCGATGATCGCGAAGTTGCGGATGAGTTTGGAATCCATAAGCGGGGGCGAGGTAACCCTGATCTTAACAGGCGAGGGCCCGGCTCTAAGCCGCGCTCTTGTCCACCACCTCCAACATCTGCGCAATCCTGAGTTGGATCCCTCAACTTGTGAACATTGTTCAACCCGGCGAGCTGGAGCAGGTCAATGTACTGGCCAAAGCTCGATCACTTATGAATGGCTACCCGGTCGCATCATCTTGCGCTTCCTCCTCCGCTCCCGCCACCCGTCGTGGCAGCGTCAAACCCATACAATACCGAGGGGAGCCGAGATTGAACGCATGCCTGTGATCAAAGCCTCCGCCGCGCTGGTGATCGCGGCTCTCTTGCTCAGCGCGCAGGCAGGTGTATCCCAAGCAGGAGGGTCGCCGGCCGCGGCTTCTCCCAACGTGCAGCCTGCGCCTCAGGCGACCAATCCTCACGAGCAGCAGCTGATTGATGCGACGGAGCGGGCCTACCAGGCCGGGCTCGACAACCTGCACGCGAACCACGCCCAGGCCGCTCGCCAGAGCTTTGACTACGCAGTCGATATCCTGCTCACCTCCGGGGTCGACATCCAGTCGCATCCCGCGCTCTCGGAGGAGCTCGATCGCATCGTCGACTCCATCAATACTCTCGAACTCGATGCGCTGCGTCAGAGCGGCCCCGCGCAGACCGCTGAGCCTACGCCGGTCGACATTGCGAATGACGTCACATTTCCGGTCGACCCTAATGTCAAAGCGCAGGCGATTGAAGAGCTGAGAACAACGCAGTCCGATCTGCCGCTGGTGATGAACGACTATGTCGCCAGCTTTATCAACTTCTTTTCAAAGTCCGGCCGCGGACACTCCACGCTGGTCGCATCGCTCGAGCGCGCGGGCAAGTACAAGGCCATGATCCAGAAGGTGCTCAAGGAAGAGGGCGTACCGCAGGACCTGATCTACCTTGCGGTCGCCGAGTCCGGCTTCCGTCCACGCGCGGTCAACGCGTCTTCAGGCGCGGGCGGCATGTGGCAGTTCATGCCTTATGGAACATACGGGCTGGCAAAGACGGGCTGGTATGACGAGCGCTTCGATCCTGAAAAAGCCACGCGTGCCTATGCCCGCGATATCAAGAAAACCTACGACCAGCTGGGCGACTGGTACCTCACCATGGCCGCCTACAACTGGGGCACGGGAAACGTGCAGCGCGCTGTGCAGCGAACTGGCTATGTGGACTTCTGGGAGCTTTACCGGCGCAACAACCTGCCGGAGCAGACCAAGAACTATGTTCCCATCATCCTCGCCGTCACTATCATGGCGAAAAACCCCAAGCAGTACGGTCTTGAAGGTGTCGTGCCGGACACCGCCGTTCTTCCGGATACAGTGACTACCAGCTATGCCATCGATCTGCACCTGGTGGCCGATGTCACCGGCGTCCCGCTCTCGACGATTGAAGATCTCAATCCAGGTTTGCTGCGCGGAAGAACGCCGCCCGACGAAGCCTACGATCTTCATGTTCCGGCGGGCACCAAGGATCTGTTTACAACGCGGGTTGCGGCGATCCCCGAAGACAAGCGCACCAGCTGGCGCTACCATCGCGTGGTGCCCGGCGACACGCTCGACGATCTCGCACACACCTATCACACCTCTGCATCAGAGATCGCCTTTGTCAACCAGATCGATGCCACGGCCAGCCTTGCGAATCTGGACGCGCTGGTTATTCCGACTGCGCCGCCGGCTGCTGTCAGCAGCTACTCGGCCAGTGCGCGCACCAGCGTCTACAAGGTGCGCCGCGGCGACACGCTGATCACCATCGCAGATCGCTTCGGTGTGGCCATCGAAGATCTGCGCGCATGGAATCATCTCGG
Organism: uncultured Acidobacteriaceae bacterium; assembly: GCA_964252445.1. Lineage (GTDB taxonomy): Bacteria > Acidobacteriota > Terriglobia > Terriglobales > Acidobacteriaceae > EB88. Next base: position 18,822 of record CAXUND010000002.1, read on the forward strand.
GGGTCACGTGCCT
>CAXUND010000002.1:18934-85857 GCA_964252445.1 uncultured Acidobacteriaceae bacterium
AGAGGGACACTCATTAGTCACTTGTTTTAGTTCGCGAGCCGTTGCATGCTGTTGCTATAATCCGCGCCGCGACCAGTAGTGTGCGCGCACACATTCATCGCTGGAACCGGAGGGTACACGCAATGCAGGACGAACTTAAGCTTGAAGCCTACAACGACAATGAGCTTGATCCGAAAGAGCACGAAGATGCAGAGGACGTCGACGATGAGTTCGATGACGATGAAGACGAAGAGGAGGAGTCGGTAAGCATCTCGACCTCTTCAGACGACGATGACGAAGAGGATGACGACGAAGACGATGAGGATGAGGATGACGAAGAGTCGGTCGGGTCTGCAACGCCGCTTCCCGAGGCCGAAACTCAGGTCGACGACGTCACCGAAGATTTGAGCATCGAGAGCGAAGACCTCAAGCCTGCAGCGAAGAAAGAGCCGGCCAAAAAGTCGGCTGCCAAGAAGGCAGCTTCAAAGACAACGGCGCCCACCAAGACCGCCGCCAAAAAGGCGGCGCCCGCCAAGACTTCGGCAAAGAAGGCCCCGGCCAAGAAGTCTACGACAACCGCAGCCACCACCAAGTCGACGGCGAAGCCTGCCGCAAAGAAAGCCGCCGTGAAGTCTCCTGCTCGTAACGGCGGAAGGGCCGCGGCGAAAACCGCGACCGGCAAGACGAGCAAAACCAACCAGAAAGCCACACAGCGAGGTACTTCCTTGGCAGTGAAAAAGGCAGCAGCAAAGAAGACCGCGACCAAGAAAGCAGCAACCAAAGCGCCCGCCAAGAAGGCAGCGACCAAGGCTCCTGCAAAAAAGGCAGCGACTAAAACCGCAACCAAGGCCACCAAGCCTGCAACCAAGACAGCGGCGAAAAAGGCAACCTCGACCCCTGCGAAGAAAACAGCAACCAAGAAGACCGCAGCAAAGAAGGCAACGAGCTAGCTCTCCCGAACTCCCAGGTAAGCAAAAAAGCCCGGCAAAGCGCCGGGCTTTTTTGCGTCTGGACTGTGACAATGCTCGATCGAATGTGCTGCTTTTCGACTCTCGCAATGTCGAAGAAGTGCGGAGAGAAGGCCATCCTGACGGAGCAGAGGACCGCGATTAACTCTGTCCTTCCAAAGGACTAGAGGTCTGCTCTGCTGAGTAAAGCGAAGCCAACGACTCACCCTAACCAGCGGATCAACGCGAGACCGGGTCGAGAGCAAAAACAATTTGCGTAGCCAGGCCTGGAGAGATCCTGGGTCTTCCGTCGCGCGTATGGATGCCTCCGGCCTCACCCTGAACCCTCATCAAGGTGGACTTGCTCAGCCCTTCTTTTCAAGCGAACCCAACTCCGCCAGTACCTCTTCGCTATGGTGTGCCGGATCCACGCCAGTCCAGACCTTCACGATCCTGCCCTTGGGATCAATCAGGAAGGTGTTGCGCTTCGCGATCTTCATGATCCCGTAGTTGCCCAGGGAGCCGTACTCCGCAACGACCTTCTTGTCCTCGTCTGCAAGCAGCTTGAAGGTCAGCGTCTCCTTGGTGCAGAACTTCTTGTGGCTGTCCACCGAGTCGACACTCACGCCGAGGATCACCGCATGCATCGCGTCATACTTGGGCAGGTCCTGCTGGAAGTTGTGCGCCTCCAGCGTGCAGCCTGAAGTCATATCCTTGGGATAAAAGTAGAGCACCACCCACTTGCCGCGGTAGCTGTCCAGGCTCACGGTCGACCCCTCCTGCGAGGGCAGGGTAAAGCTGGGTGCGCTTTGCCCCGTCTGGGGGATGGCAGCGTCATCAGCAGCAGCGAAGACGGGTGTGCCCGCAAGGCTGCGTGCCCCGACCCATCCCATGCCTCCGAGGGCAATGGTCACCACGGAAGCAGCAAGTAGACGTGAAAGTCTCGGCATAAGGAAGTTCCTCCGCAACGATTAGATCAGAAGCACAAGGGGCTGCCCAGCGAGGACTTTCATCCCCCCCGGAATCGGGGTGCGCTCGCGGCTCAGGATCGTGACTCCGGCAGCATCGGCCCTGGCGACCACCGCCTCGCGATCAAAGATCAGCGTTCGCCCGGCCTCAATCGCAAGGCACGTCGCTCCCGCGCGAGCCATCGTCTCGATGGTTGCCAGTCCAATCACGGGCACATCGAAGCGCAGGTCCTGCTTCGGCTTGGCAACCTTCACCACCGTGAGCGTTCTGTCCAGAGTGGACGCTGCGCCCTCCAGACCGCGCAGCAACGCGCCGGCGCGCTCGATGGCGGCGTCGGTACCCTCCATGGCCTCGACCGCCACGCAGGCCTGGCTCGCGATCACCACTGTCTGCCCGATGTCGAACCCGGCGATGGCCTCGGCCACGGTTCGCCCATACGCAACGTCGGCAAGCTCATGCTCGCTGGGCGCACGCGCCGTCAACACCCCGGACGGCGCCAGCAGCGGCTGCAGATAGGCGGTCGAGGAGACGAGCTCGATCCCTTCATCGCCCAGCACCTTGGCGACAGCGCCCAGCAGCATGTCTGTGTTCTTTGCCCGCAGCGACAGCAGCAGTTTGGCCAGCCGCCAGTCCGGGCGGATGCTCGAAAAGATCTGCTTGTGCCGCACCTGCCCGGCCATTACCGCCCGCTTGACGCCCTCAGCGTGAAAGGTCTCGATCAGCCGCGACAACTCGCCCAGCGACATCCAGTGAACCCGGAGCCCGGGGTCATCGGCCGCGCGCGCGTCCATCTCCGGGTCGGTTTCTTCGCGGATTGCCGCCACTACCACTTCAAACCCGTGTGCGCGTGCGGCGTCGAGCAGCAGAAAGGGAAAGCGGCCGTTCCCGGCGATGAGCCCGAGCTTGCCGGAAATCACTTAAGCGCTCACTTCAGTATTCCGCGCGCGGAGCTTTCGATGAACGCCGCGAGGTACGCGAGATCCTCACCAAGCTCGCCCTCGGCCCGCAGTCGCTCGAGCGCCTGCGTGGTGTTGCGCTTGCCCGCCAGGAGCATGCGAAAGGCATGGTGCAGGGCCTGCATGCGTTCCTTGGAAAAGCCGCGCCGCTCAAGACCCACTTTATTGATGCCGTAGGCATGGGTCTCGCGCTTTGCCGAGGTTAGCGAAAACGGAAGCACATCCTGCGTAATTGTGGTGCCTCCGCCTACGTAAGCATGGCGGCCTATGCGGCAGTGCTGATGCACGGGGCACAATGCGCCGACGGTGGCATAGTCCTCGACATAGACATGGCCGGCCAGCGCAGCGCCGTTCGCGATGATGCAGTGGTTGCCGATCTGGCTGTCATGACCGATATGCGCGTACGCCATGATCAGGCAATGGCTGCCGAGCACGGTGGTGCCGCCACCGCCGAAGGTCCCGCGCGAGATGGTTGCGCACTCACGAATGATGTTGTCGTCGCCCAGCGTTACGCCGGTCGGCTCACCCTTGTACTTGAGGTCCTGAGGCTCGATACCGACCGCGGCAAACGAAAAAAAACGATTGCGCACGCCGGCGGTAAGGTGTCCATCGAGCACGACGTGCGAGACCAGCTCGCACTCTTCACCCAGGACGACATCCGGGCCGATGGTGCAGAAGGGACCAACAGAGCAGGAGTCAGGCACGACCGCAGAGGGAGCGATCATCGAGGTGGGATGGATCAAGCTCTCACTTCCAGCCTTCACTTCCTGCTCCCACTCAAAGCCTTCACTCTACGTCCGCCGTCACCAGTTCCGGCACCAGCTCATCGAGGGCCGGAGCCTCGACCGCGACAGAGGTCAACTCGTGCGAGGGCTGAGCGCGGTCTTTGAGGCCGCACGATATCGTCGCTTCACATGCCAGCAGTCCGTTGATGGTGACCCTGCCCTCGATGCGGACCGCGCGCGAACGCCACTGGAGCACCGTGCAATCGATACGAAGCTGGTCGCCGGGCACCGCCGGGCGGCGAAATTTGGCGCGCTCAATGCCGGTAAACACCATCAGCTTCTCATTGCGGTTCGCAACATCGAGTAGCACCAGCACGCCGCCGGCCTGCGCGATCGCTTCGACGACCATGACTCCCGGCATGATTGGATAATCAGGGAAGTGGCCCTGGAAGTAAGGCTCATTCATGGTGATGTTCTTGACCGCGACGATGCGGGTTCTGCGCTCCAGCTGCAGCACCCGGTCCAGCATCAGGAAGGGATAGCGGTGCGGCAGAATCGCCATGATGTCGGTGACTTCCATCACCGGCTTGTCCAAGGGTGCGTCCACAGTTTCCATAGGCGTAAGCAGCGATTATAAAGCCGCACAGTGGTCACCGCGACTGGGCGTCCCGAGCCTTGCAGCAGGTGGAGGCAAAGCACTCGGCGTAGTCGGCGCGCGCGGCGGCGGTCGGATGCGTGTAGGTCCACCAGACAACAAAGCTGTTGGGCGACGGATCGTCAAGCCACACGCGTCCTAGCCGGTTCTCGACGCGCACGGCAGTGTCGCCGGCATTCGGCATCAGGCCGTTGGTCACGTGGAGCCCGTAGACATCCGCCTCATGCTCGAGCGCACGCGAAAAGGCGTTGGCTGGGGGCTCGGAGAGAAAGCTGAGCGCGGTAAACAGGAGCAGCAGCAAGCCGAGCGAAGACCAGTCTTCCGGGTGCGCGATGTGCCAGGCATCGCCGCGCGAGCGTACCAGCAAGCGCAGCAGCCACGCGCCCAACGCATACCCGATGAACAACATCACGGCACCCGCGGCCATTCCCTTCCAGATGTGATTCAGGACATAGTGACCCTGCTCGTGCCCGTAGATGCTGACGATCTCATCGGTCGGTGCCTGGGCGATGGTGGTGTCCCACACCACGATGCGCTTGGATGGGCCGAAGCCGGTCACGTAGGCGTTGAGCCCGTTGGTGCGCGTGCTCGCGTCCATCACAAACATGCGGTCCGGAGGGATGGCGAGGCCGGAGCGCGCCACCACCCGCTCGAGTTGCGCGACCAGCGCGGAGTCCTTCCGCTCGAGCGGCGTGAATTGGTTGAAGATGGGATCGATCACCACTGGCTCCACGTAGACGGCGAAGACCATGCAGGGAAGCGAGAGCAGCCAGAACCATACCCACCAGGCGCGTCCGCGGTGGCGCAAGAGGGCGTAGAGAGTGCTCAGCGCGGCTGTGCCTACAGAAATGGTGAGCGCGAGTGCCTGCGCCCAGTCCGTCCACCAGCGCGACCACGCTTCGGTCGAGATGCCGTAGGCCAGGGAGACGTGGTGGCCTGCGAGCTCAACCGGCAGCGCGATCAGCGCCAGAACCAGGAGCCACAATGGGGCGACGACCAATCCCTGCAGCCAGTGTTTCGTAAACACGCTGGAGGCGAGCCCGGCGATCCGCTCGCCGAGGCGCGCCCGGGTGAGCAGGAACAGCAGAAGCAGCGTCCAGGCGACGCCGCCAAAGTGCAGAGCCGTTCGAAGGTGTTCAAGCGCCTGCGCCTTCCGAAGCAGATCAGGTGGGAGCGAGTACGCGCTGGCTGTGAACAGAAGAGCGCTCATCCATCCTCAGGGTACATGCCGTGGGCCGGCCGGAAAGCTAATCGATCCGCGTCAGGTAGGCGTGTCCCTCCTCGGGCTCCACGTCCCGCGCGATCTCGATCGCTTTCGCCTTGTCGTCCTGCGCTGGACGAATGCGCACCCAGTGGCCCGTAGGTCCGGTGAATTCGATCACGTTCGCCGTCTGGTATCTGCGCTGCAGTCGCTCTTCAAGCTTCAGCGCCTTGGCTTCATGCGCGAAGGCGCCGATCTGCACGCACCAGCGGCCGCCCTCATCGATCGGCCGCGGCGCCTCGAAGACCTCGATCCGGACCTGCGCTGTGCCCGGGCGCCATACCCCGATCGCCTTCGACGCGGCGACCGATAAATCGAGCACGCGGCCCGGCACGAAAGGCCCACGGTCGGTCACCCGCAGCACCGCAGCCTGGCCCGTGGCTATATTGGTCACCCGCAGCAGGGAACCCATGGGTAGTGTGCGGTGCGCTGCCGAAAGCATGTTCTCATCGAAGATCTCGCCATTGGCTCCCCGCCGCCGGTTATAGGGTGGGCCGTACCAGCTGGCGACGCCAACCTCTGTATAGATCGCCGCATGACCGGCGACGTAACGCTCGTCTTCCGGAGAAGCAGACGCAACCGGTGCGGCCTGCATCGGCGAGGTGGCTGGTGAAGGCGCGTGCGGAGCCTCCGCCCGGGGAGCCGGTGCCGTAGACTGCGCGATGACGGGCGGTGCGATAGGCGGCGGTGGAGCATACGCGACCTGGGCGTGCTGCGTGCAGCCGGCCAGCAGGACCAGCGGTGCGGAGAACAGTGCTCCCGCCCGCTGCCACCATCTTCGAGGTGCAAACGGCTTCCACATGACCGGTCCTCCCTTAGCTTCAGACAAGCTCCAGCGCCTCGCACACTTATGCAGTAGACGGCGGTGCGAAGGAAGAATCAACGCGGGGGCCGAACAATAACCAGGAAAGGTGCCGAGGGCATTACCATCGCTACTCTGCCGATTCGGCATCGTCGTTCTTCCTGCTGCATCCTTAGAATGACCGCCGGTTCGAGGATGACCGCAGGTTTGGAGGAGGGCCGTTTGACGAGGAGATTCTCGCTGCTGCGCAACACTCCGACAGTTCTCCTGCTTGCCGGCCTGGCTGTCAGCCCTGCTCCTGTACGCGGCCAGCAGCCGTTGCCCGATGCGCCAAGCATCAACGCACCGGCCACCGTTCCTGTACCCGCCACGCGACCGAATACCCCGGAAGGCGTGGCGCGCCGCCAATGGTCAGGGATCGTCGAGCCCGGTGAGATCATTCCTCCGCTCGACGCCGAAGACAAGCTGCTTTTCCCCCTGCATGAAGAAGTTCGACCGATCGCCATCGTGCCCATCCTGATCTCCGGCTTCGACGGCGCCTGGCGCAACACTGATCCGCGCTACGGAACCAATACCGCCGGCATCGGCGAGCGCATGGGGGCTGCCGCCCTGCGCCAGGCCAGTATCCGGGTCTTGTCAGATGGCCTGCTTCCGGCTGTCTTCCGTGAGGATCCCCGATATTACCGGAGGGGCATCGGGTCGGTCAGCGCGCGCTCGCTGTACGCCGTCAGCCGTGTGTTTGTGACCCAGCGCGACTCCGGGAAACGGGGTTTCGATTTCTCCAACAGCCTGGGACGCGGCATGGCGGCAGCCCTCACCCAGACCTACTATCCTGAGACCAGCATGACCAAGCGAGTGGTCTTCCAGACCTGGAGCATCTCACTCGGCGGCCTTGGCGGCATTTACGTGTTCGACGAATTTCTTCCGGACCTGAAGCAGAGTCTCCTTCACCACCCGAAGTAGAGCAGGCCCTGTGTGACTGCGGATGGCCCGGCCGCAACCAGGCACTCACTTCGCGCGTCTTCTGAGGAGCGGCGTTCCGCATCCCGAGGAGCCACTCGATTCAATCCTCTAGACCACTTGTGGTGACTGCGGTCACAGTCGCGCTCGCGTGTGCCGCCTCGGCGGCTTCGGCCCAGCAAACTCCGCCCGCAGCTGAGGCAGAGCCGTCTTCTTTCCCCGTCTCTGAGCTGCCCGAGGCCCCCTTGCCGCAACAGCCTGCCGGCTCGTCGCCGTGTGTGTTGCTCGCGTTGCTGGTACCACCGGCCGGCCTCTTTTCCGATCTGCAGAACACCTTCCCGCCGGCAGCCCCTCCGGCGACTGCTCCCGCCGCCCGGCGCGACCTGTCCTCGGCCGAGCGCGCCTCCACATTCACTGCAGCGCAGCCTGTCTGTGGCAGCGAGCAGTGCACCCCGGCCGAGGCAGACATGAGCTGCACTCCCTACACGAATTTGTTCCTGGAGACGCTGCACGCCCAGGTGCACCCGCCGCTCACCGCCGGAGACAAGGCTCGTCTGGCCGTGCGTGGTGTCCTCGATCCCTTCAACCTGCTGACTATCGCCGGCACCTCAGCGATCTCGATCGCCTCCAACGCGGACAGCGCCTATGGCCCCGGCCTGATGGGCTGGGGCAAGCTCACCGGTATCACACTCACTGAAGACATCACAGGTGAGTTCTTCGGGACCTTTCTGATTCCGTCGATCGCGCACCAGGACCCGCACTATCACCGTATGCCCAATGTACCGCTGAAGCGGCGCATCGAGCACTGCATCTACCAGGTGGTCTGGTCCCAGGGTGACAACGGACGAGGCATCTTCAACTACGCGACCGTGGTCGGGACCGCCGCGTCCGAATCGATCAACAACCTGTACGTGCCCTATCGACAGCGCAACCTGGCTGCCGGCGCCGAGCGCTACTGGACCGCGCTCGCGACGGACCCGATCGGCAACTTCATCACCGAATTCGTGCCTGATCTCGCGCAGCGCTTCAATGTGCGCATCGTGCTGCTGCAGCGCATCGTAAACCGCGTCGCCCTCGAGGAAGGCGGCGGCTAAGCCGATGCGGTTTCGACCGCTCGGGCCGGAAGTTCGCTGACGCTCGTGTAGACAGCAAGCCCGCGCTCTCGCGCCAGACGCACATCCTGGTCCGCTCCCTTGGACGCGCCCTCGATCCGGAGCACCGCATCGCAGCGCTCGAGTAGACGGCTCGCTACCGGGTAAAGGTACTGGGCCGCGATCGGGTCATGGAGCGAGGTAGAGCCGGCCTGGCGCATGAGCGGCAGCGCCACCCACTCACCGATCATCGGGATGTGCCCGGCGCCGTACACCGCCTGGGCGCAGGCCTCGAGGCGGTCGAGATTCTTCTGGATGAGTTCGGGATCGTCGTTGGTGCCGGAGCGGTAGGGACCGGCAACCAGTACGAGCAGTGGCTTTGTCATGGTGATAACTCCAGCCCTGAACATAGCACGATTCGTGCAGTATCGTGTAAAAAAATGCAGGCTCACGCATGATTCGAACCTGCGATGATGAACGGATGCTCACCCGTCAACGCAAGCAGCTGATCCAGGAGCAGCTCAGAAAGAGCGGCGAGATCGTCGCGAAGGACCTGAGCCGGCAGCTCGGCGTCTCTGAGGACACCATTCGACGCGACCTGCGTGAGTTGGCCGCCGAAGGCCTGCTGCAGCGTGTGCACGGCGGGGCGCTCCCGGCTTCGCCTGCAGTCGGCAACTTTGACGCAAGGCTACTTGTGGCGACGGCGGAGAAGGTCGCGATCGGCCGCGCTGCCGCGGCGATGATTGAGGACAGGCAGGTGGTCATCCTGGATGGGGGCACAACCGCAGTACAGATCGCGGGGCATCTTCCGGCGGCGCTGCGGGCGACCGTGGTGACGCACAGCCCGACGGTCGCGCTTGAGCTCGTTAACCACGCGACGGTCGAGGTGATCCTGATCGGCGGCCGCATCTTCAAGCACTCTGTCGTCGCGGTAGGCGCTCCAGCTATTGAGGCGATCGGCAGGGTGCGGGCAGACACGTACTTTATGGGCGTCACCGGGATCCACGTGCAGACCGGGCTGACGACCGGAGACTTCGAAGAGGCGCATGTGAAGCGGGCGCTGAGCGCGGCCGCGGCGGAGACGGTTGTCCTAGGATCACCCGAGAAGCTGAATGCGGCCTCGTCCTACGTGATTGCGCCGCTGAGCGAGGCGAGTGGTCTGATTGTTGCGGACAGCACGCCGGAGGATGTGGTCGCTGCGTTTACTGCGGCCGGACTCGTTGTGACCCGGGCGCGCTGACCCGGCCCCGTGAAGCTATGTGGAGCCCGTTAGAATGGGCAGATGTCTCCGGCAGCATTCGCGAACGCCGGCTTGTGGATGCCCACGCTTGACCTCGGCCCGGGAACGCTGCTGCTCTGTTTCGCGTCGCTCGTGGCCGGCCTCTTGAACGCCGTTGCCGGCGGAGGATCGTTTCTCTCGTTCCCGGCGCTGCTGGGTCTTGGGGTGCTGCCCATCCAGGCTAACGCCACCAATACGGTCGCGCTGTGGCCCGGGCAGTTCACGTCCATCGCCGCCTACTGGCAGGACCTGAAGCACAATCAGCACCTGGTGCTGCCGCTCGCGATCGCGGCCCTGATCGGCGGCGCAGCAGGCGGGCTGGTTCTGCTGCACACGCCGCAAGGAGCATTCCTCAGCCTGGTGCCGTGGCTCCTGCTGGGAGCGGCAACCATGTTTCTTGCGAGCGGTCCTGTCTCCAGGTGGCTGCAGGCGCGTACCCGCGGACATAAGGCCTCCGAGAGCCGTCCATCTCTGCTGCCGCTCTGTATCAGCGTCCTGGTGGTCACCATATACATCGGCTACTTCGGCGCAGGAGCAGGCTTCCTGATCATCTCTGTGCTGGCGCTGTTCGGGGTCGAGAACATTAACCAGATCAACGCGCTCAAAGTGGTGACCACCACTTGCGCGAACGGCATCGCGGTGCTGGTGTTTATCGCCAACCGGCAGGTGCTGTGGCAGCACTGCCTGCTGATGATGGTCACCGGGGCCTGCGGCGGCTATCTCGGCGGCCGCTACGCACGCCTGATCGACGCGCGCCTGATGCGCGCCGCGGTCGTGGCTCTGGGCTACGGTATGGCGGCCTACTTCTTCTGGCGGAACGCTCGCTCCTGAGCACCCATAAAACGTTTCGAGCGGACCGCTGTTACCCTTTTCAGAAGGAGTGGGTGATGAGTCACGAAGGCATCCGGTTCCTCGACGAGACGCAGCTGGCCGAAGAAGCCCGGCGAGCCCGACGCGCGGCGCGGGTGCTGCCGCCGGGAGCCACCCAGCCGGCGAAAGTGCGTGTCGATAAGACTGCGGGTGCCGGCATGGAGATCGACTGGAAAGATGGGCACCGCAGCGCCTGGACCTTCGGCTGGCTGCGGCTCGCCTGCCCCTGCGCCACCTGCCACGAGGAGCGCGACGCGGATGGCCGCGAGCCGGGAGTAGCGAAACCCGCATCGGCGAACCTGCTGCCGCTCTACAAGGCGCCACCGCGCCCGACCGCCGTGGTTCCCACGGGCAATTATGCCGTTCGCTTTGACTGGAATGATGGTCACACCAGCGGCATCTACTCCTGGGACTATCTGCGCAGGCACTGCGAGTGTGCGGAGTGCATTGAAACCGGGTTAGAGCGATGAACTCACGGTGCGTTCTCGCGGCACTAATGTTCCGGCGTGCTCTCCTGGTACTGAGGCGTTCTGCGGAGGGGATGATTGCCGTCGCCTGCCTGGCGGCTTGCGGCTGCGCCGCCGATGCCCAGCACGGACCGCCCGCAGTGCCGCTGGTGACGCACAATCCCTACTTCAGCGTGTGGTCCTTCAACGACCGGCTGACAGATGGTCCCACGCGCCACTGGACCGGTGCGGCCCAGCCCATGACTTCGCTCGTGCGTATCGACGGTCATGCCTATCGCATCATGGGCTCGGAGCCGGCGAACGTGCCGGCGCTCCCACAGCGAAGCGTGACGGTCGCGGCTACCCATTCGGACTACGTGTTTGAAGGCGCGGGAGTGCGAGTGGAACTTGCCTTCTTCACCCCGGCGTTTCCTCAGCAGCCGGACCTGCTTTCGCGCCCGGTCACCTACCTTACCTGGACGGTGCGCGCCATCGACGGGAAGACTCATCCGGTCGACCTGATGCTTGATGTCAACCCCGTGATCGCCGTCGACAAGGACACGCAGGCGGTGATGTGGGGCCGCTCGAAGGCCGGCGCGCTCAGTGTTCTGAGTGTGGGCTCCCGGGATCAGAAGGTGCTCGGCCGCTCCGGCGATAACCTGCGCATTGACTGGGGCTACTTTCACCTGGCCGCGCCTTCCTCCGGCTCAGCGACGATGATCAACAGTGCCGGCGCACTCGCGTCCTTCACCGCGAACGGAGGGCTGCCTGCCGCGGATGATCCCGAGCGGGCAGCGACTCCGGGTGGGGACGCGGCTCACCTGGCAGTCGCCTTCAGCCTGGGCCAGGCGGCCACGGAGCCGCTTTCCCGTCATGTTCTGGTCGCCTATACGGAGGGCTATGCGATCGATTATTTAGGCGAGCGCCTGAAGCCGTACTGGCAGCGAGATGGAGAACAGGACGGCGCCATGCTGCAGGCCGCCGAGGAGCAATACAGCGCGCTCGACACCCGCGGCCGAAGCTATGACGCCGCCCTCAAGCTGGAGCTTGAGCATGCAGGAGGCGCCAGCTATGCGCGCGTCGCCGTGCTCGCCTACCGCCAGACGCTCGCCGCTCATGTACTGGTCGCCGATGCCGACGGAAAGCCCCTGTTTTTTGAGAAAGAGAACTTCTCGAATGGCTGCACGGGCACCGTCGATGTGATCTACCCCGCGGCGCCCTACGCGCTCTTCTTCAACCCGGCCCTGCTGGAGGCGGAACTCGAGCCCGTGCTGCGCTACGCGTCGCTGCCCCGCTGGCCATTCCCGTTTGCGCCGCATGATCTGGGACGGTATCCGCTAGCCGACGGGCAGGTCTACGGCGGCGGTGAGAAGAGCTCGGTCGACCAGATGCCGGTTGAAGAGAGCGGCGATCTCATCATCCTGGCCGATGCCCTCGCGCATGCTGCAGGCAACACGCGCCAGGCGGAGAAGTACTGGCCGCTCTACACCAAATGGGCCCTCTACCTGCGCACCAAAGGACTGGATCCCGAGAACCAGCTCAGCACCGACGATTTCGCCGGACACCTGGCGCACAACGCGAACCTTTCGATTAAGGCGATTGAAGCCTTGGGCGCCTACGCGGACCTTGCCGCCCAACTCGGACACCAGGATGTAGCCCATGATTATCGCGCGGCCGCGGAGCAGATGGCGGCGCAGTGGACGCGACTTGCGGCGAGCGGCGACCATACCACGCTCGCCTTTGACGCTCCCCACACCTGGAGCCAGAAGTACAACCTGGCGTGGGATACTCTGCTCGGCCTGAAGCTGTTTCCGCCGTCTCTGGCGCAAAGTGAGATGAAGTTCTATCTCAAGCACGAGAAGAAATACGGATTGCCGCTCGATAGCCGCAAGACCTACACCAAGCTTGACTGGCAGGTGTGGACGGCCACGCTGACTGGCTCCCAGCAGGATTTCGAGAAGATGATGGTGCCGCTGGGCAAGTGGCTGGACCAAGGTCCTTCGCGGGTGCCGCTCACCGACTGGTACGACACAAAAACGGGCGCCAAGCAGGGCTTTCAGGCGCGGTCGGTGGTCGGCGGCGTGTACATCAAGCTGCTCGGGAACGAGGCCACGGCAAAGAAGTGGCAGGCAATGCAGTAAGTCAACTCCTGCGCTTGCCGGCGGCGATCATCTCGACTGCTTTTTGCGCGCGACTCTGGCGGGTCTCCGGCTTTTTCCCGCCGGCCACCCAGTCCGCATATTCCTTGCGGTGAGAATAAGCGAACTTTTCGAATGCCGCATCTGCCCGGGGATCGGACTGAAGGGCGGAGGCCAACTCAGGGGGAGGCTCGATGGTGCGCTCAGCCGTATCAAGCTCCAGCACCAGGTGCACAGTGTCACCTGAAACAGCCTTGGCGCCGGCAAGCATGGTCTTGTTGGCAGCCAGGTAGTGCCGTCCTTCAGCCTCAGGCATGAGCGAGCTGCGGAACGCGTACCCATTGATGGTCCCCGAAACCGGGATCAGACCGCGGCGGCCGAAGACTTCCTCGGCGTTGAAGGGGATGAGAATATGCGTCCACGCGCCCTTTGGTCCGCGCCCGGTCAGCTTGACGTCGAATTCCACGTTCGCTCCTCCGTCACACCTCTTTACCAGCTCAAGCATTAAGTAACGGGCTTTCACAAACAAAGGATCGCCCTAGGCCTCCAGCATCTGTTCCAGTCGGTCGACCTCAACCCGGCTGCCCACAATCAGCGGTGTTCGCTGGTGAATGCCTTCCGGCTGCACGCTCAACACCCGGCCCGACCCGGTAATCGCGCGCCCGCCGGCCTGCTCCGCGATGAACGCCAGCGGATTTGCTTCATAGAGGAGCCGCAATTTGCCCCCGCTCTGCTTAGCCGTCGGTGGATAGAGAAAAACGCCGCCCTTCAGCAGTGTGCGATGGAAATCAGCCACCAGCGAGCCTATGTAGCGCGAACTGTATGTGCGCCCCAACTTGCCCGTACGCAGCTCGCTCAGATACTGCTGATACACGGGCGGAAAGGTGTCATAGTTCGCCTCGTTCACCGAGTAGTAGCTACCCTGCTCGGGCATGCGCATGTTGTCAAAGCTCAGGACGTATGCACCCACCGCGGGATCGAGCGTGAAGCCGTACACACCCTTGCCTGCGGTGTAGACAAAGATCGTCGACGGCCCGTAGACCACGTACCCGGCCGCGACCTGCTCCAAACCTGATTGCAGCAGTGCCGCCTCCAGGCTCGCGCCCTTTGGCCGCCGGAAGATCGAGAAGATCGTTCCCGTGTTCACGTTCACGTCAATGTTCGACGAGCCATCGAGCGGATCAAAGACGATGATGTACTTGCCGGTTTCGGGATTGTGGTCGTAGAAGACCGGCTCGTCATTTTCTTCCGAGATCAGCGCCGCCACGCTGCCGCGCGAGCCCAGGCAGCTCAGCATGGCATCATTTGCGAACACATCCAGCTTCTGCTGCGCTTCGCCCTGCACATTCTCCGAGCCCGCCGCGCCCAGCACATCGGTGAGCCCGGCTCGGCGAATCTGCGCGCCGATCATTTTGGTCGCAAGCGTGATACCCGAAAGCATCCACGAAAAGGTTCCGGAGGCATCGGACTGACGCTGTTGTTCGAGGATGTGCTGCTGAACGGTGGGAGTCATGACCAGAGCAGGATAGCAGTCGCTGCTCCAGACGGGCTTGCTGTGAACCTTTCTCCACGCAGGTCCGATATATCATCCTCCTTGGATATGCGAGCAAAGACAGCAGTCGTGGTGGGGGCCCAGTGGGGCGATGAGGGCAAGGGCAAGATCGTCGACGTGCTATCGGGGCACTTCTCGGTGGTGGCCCGCTATGCGGGTGGCCATAACGCCGGGCACACCGTCATCATCGGCGGCAAAAAGTTCATCCTGCAGCTGGTGCCCTGCGGGGTGCTGCGCCCGGACTGCCGCGCCATCATCGGTAACGGCGTCGTGCTCGACCCCATGGCCTTCGTCAAAGAAACATCGAAGCTTCGTGATCTCGGCGTCGACGTCGATCGCCAGCTCTTCGTCTCGAACCGCGCGCAGGTCATCCTCGAGTACCACCGCATGATAGAGCTGGCCGCCGAGAGCGCTCCGGGACGCCAGAAGATCGGCACCACCAGCCGCGGCATCGGCCCGGCGTACGAAGACAAGATGGCGCGCAACGGCCTGCGAGTCGTCGACCTGCTCAATACCCAGCTCTTGCAAACTCATATTGAGAACGCGTGCCGGGAGAAGAACACCATCGCCAATGCGCTGTTTGGCACTCACCCGCTCGACCCGGCCAGGATGTTTGACGATTACGCCGCCGTGGCCGAGAACCTGCGGCCCTTCGTCACCGATACCGCCGCGCTCTTGAACCAGGCCATCCGCGGAGGGGAGTCGATCATGTTCGAGGGCGCGCAAGGCACGATGCTCGATATCGATCACGGAACCTACCCGTTTGTGACTTCGTCCTCAGCCACAGCCGGCGGGGCGGTTACCGGCACCGGCGTGGGTCCGACCAGGATCGGGACCGTCATCGCGGTGACCAAGGCATACATCACCCGCGTCGGCGAAGGGCCTTTCCCGACGGAGATCCACGACCAGACCGGTGAGGTGCTGCGCGAGCGCGGCCAGGAGTTTGGCGCGGTGACCGGGCGGCCGCGCCGCTGCGGCTGGCTTGACCTGCCCATGCTGCGGTACTCGAACGACATCAACGGCACGGAGTGGCTGGTGGTGACCAAGCTGGACGTTCTCGATGAGCTTGCGGAGATCCCTGTCTGCACCGGCTACCGCATCCTAGGCAGGCCGGTCGACACCATGCCCGCCGACGTCACCGGCATCGATGCGATCGAGCCCGTCTACACAAGGCTCAAAGGCTGGCAGCAGTCCACCGAGAACATCCGCGAGTACGAGCGGCTGCCCCAGGCGGCGCGCGACTATCTCGCTTTCCTCGAGCGCGAATCCGGTGCCCGGATCGGGATGATTTCCACCGGGCCGGACCGGGAGCAGACCATGGCCATGCCCGAATTCAACGGGGCGCTGCTAGAGTTGAACAGCTAATCTGGACAGGAATCAGGGAGATCGCCCATGGTCAGCATGATAGTGCGGCTGCGCTTCACCAGCGAGGATCACCACGAGATGACGGAAGTGCTGGAGCACCTGGCGACCGCCTCGCGCCTGGAGCCGGGCTGTGTCAGCTATGTGCCGCACTGGTCTGACGACGACTCAAACACCGTGGTCATCTACGAGCAGTACAAGGACTCGGCCGCGCTCGAGGCTCATCGGCAGACTCCGCACTTCAAGAAGTACGCGATCAGCGGGCTCTACCAGAGGATGCGCGAGCGCAATATTGAGAGTCTGTCTGCGGTGGTTTAGAGCCTGCGCCCGGCCGCAGGATGTCTTTGACGGGGCGCCGGGCCGGGGTCTACCATCCGTTTATCCCATGCGAGCTGCCGTTCTTGCCGGAAGACAGTACGCCATCCTCGGAGGATTCGGGCTGCTGTTGGTTGCCCTGCCCGCATCGATTGCGAGGGCAAACGGCAACCTGCCCCGGCCCGACCACGGCGAGAAGGGAGTCCACCGGACCATTGAACTGCTCGAAGAACAGTGGCGCACGGCAAGTCTGTCAAGCGATGTCGCAGCCATAGATCGAATGCTGGCTGACGATTACGTGGGCATCGGCCCGGACGGGACCATCGCCTCCAAGGCGGACGAGATGACTGCACGGCGCGACGGCCAGCGCAAGCTGACCCAGATCGACGTGCTCGAAAGCAAGGTCCGCATCTACGGCACTACGGCGGTAGTCACTTCGCGCGCGATCGTCGCCGGCGTCTATGACACCATGCTACTCAAAGGGGAGTTCCGCTACACCCGCGTCTACAATTCAAGCCACGGTCAGTGGCGTATCGTCAGCTTCGAGGCGAGCCCGGTTACCGGCAGCCATGTGCATTGAAATGAGCGAAATAGATAATTTCTGATGCACGGGACTGTTCGCGGACCGCTTCCGTGCATCCTTCTCATTACGTCTCTGCGCAGAACCCGCACCGGGCCGCGCAAACGATCGGAAATCTTTTTGAGTACAGGAGAAAATCGGAATGAAGGTATATGCAGGACTCTTAGCCATCGCCAGCTTGCTCCCCGCCGGCGCGTACGCGGCAGACACCGCCGCAAAGGTGGATGACCGGGTAGCAGCAGCGACCGCTGTACTACACCAGCTGGCAGCCGTGCCGGACAAGGGCATTCCCGACAAGATTGCTCACAAGGCGCACTGCGTGCTGGTAATCCCGGGCTTCAAGAAGGGCGCCTTCATCGGCGGGGCCCAGTACGGACAGGGCCTGGCCACATGCTATGTCTCGCATAAAGGCTGGAGCGCCCCTGCCTTCGTCCAGATGGCGGGCGTAAGTTTTGGCCTGCAGGCGGGCGGCCAGTCAACCGACCTGGTGCTGGTCGGGGTGACCAAAGAGAGCGGTGACGATCTACTCAAGGCCAAGCTCAAGCTGGGTGGCGATGCGGCCGTGGCCGCCGGTCCGGTCGGCCGGGACTCGCAGGCGGATACAACCGAGATTGCAAACGCAACTTTCTTGACCTACTCCCGCAACAAGGGCATCTTTGCGGGTATCGATCTTTCGGGCGACGAGGTAAACCAGAACAGCAAGGCCACCAGCGAGCTCTACGGCAAGGATGTTGACTACAAGGTCCTGCTGAACGGCGGCGTCCCGGTACCCGCAGGCGCACAGTCCTTCATCCGCGAAGTCACGCGCGTGTTCGGCGGAGTCAAGGTGCACCAGTAGACGGCTGGCCACCGCGCACTCAAGGCTTGGTGCGAAGAATGGCGCCTGTCAGCAGGTCTGAACCATTGTTGCGCAGGAGCACGGCGTACCGTTCGCCGCTGTGATAATCAACCCTGTAGACCGCTGTTTCCTCATCACGCAGAGCGGTAAGCGTGATGGGGGCAGCGGTCTTTTTTGCTTCGCGTATGGCCGTGGTGAGCGCGTCAGGCGTATAAGGCTTCCCGTTCACCAGGGTCAGCTTGTCGCCCGGTCCGAGCCCGGCGGCGTAGGCCGGGCTGCCAATCCACACGTCCAACAGGGTTCCATCCGGAAGCACGAAGATTCCGATCGAGTGCAGGTGTTCCGCAAGGTGGCCCCCGTTGATAACGTCGGCTTCGTTTTTGCTCATGGTTTCGCCGTCCGTGTAGGTGTAGCCGGCGCCCTCCAAACCCGCGGTGGGCGGCTTGTCGGTAAGAGCCTGCAAGCGGGTCGTCCAGAACTCCTGCCAGTCGTAGGCCGCCGTTTGGTTCATCGCCCGCGTGAGGTCGGTGAAGGTGTAGGGAGAGACGCCCGGGCCGGTTTCGGCATCGCCGAAGAACAAAGCTGCAAAATCGTCGAGCGACTTGTGGCCTCCAGAGAGTTGACGGATCTTTACATCTGCTTCAAGCCAGAGCAGCGCGCCCTCGTGGTAATAGTTCTGCCCCAAGCGCCAGCTTGCCCAGGCGGAGTCATTGCCGCGCAGGATGGACGAGGCGTCCGCGGTGTCCTGCACAGGCCGCCAGCGACGGCCGGGCTGATCGACATCGTAGGCAGCATAGTTAAAGGCGGCGACCGCCTCCTCTGGCGTGCGCAGACCGGAGCGCGCAGCAAGCACGTCGCCGTAGTACTCGGTCAGGCCCTCATAAACCCAGAGCAGATCGTTCTGCATGGGTGTGTTGAAGTCGGGAATGGCATCGCCTACGGGCCGCCTGTATTTGCCGCACCATGAGTGCGTGAACTCGTGCGGCAGCAGGTAGCCGAGAAACTGCGCGTAGCTGGGGTCGGAGAGCTTCAGCGTCTTGACGACGTAGTCAGCAGATTCCGTGTGCTCTGCACTGTCACCGGTAAGATGGGGTGAGTCGGCGATAAGAAAGTCGTAGTGAGCGTAGTGATGGCCGCGAAAGAGCGCAGTTGCCTGGCGTACCAGTGTGCTCATATGGGCGAGCAGTTCCGGTTGCAGGTTGAGCTCGTCGGGCTTTTCGGCGCAGACATCCAGGGTGTGTGCCGGGTGGATCTCTGGAGCGAGCGGGTACTGCCGGCAGTGGTCGCCGGCAAGGATCGGCGAGTCGACAAACTGCTCCAGTGAGACAGTTCGGAAGGTGGCATCCGGCGGGTTGAGCGCGGGTGCATCGCCGGCAGCAGAACGCAGCGCCGTGGCCGCGACCCAGCCCGACGGCAGGTGGATGGTGGCGGAGACCGGGATAGTTCGCGCCGGCACACCGGACGGGTAGAGCACGATGTCGCTCGGCTCAAGCATCACCACGTGGGAGCTAGTGCGGTTAGTGCCGATGGTGTTGAAGCGGCTTGGCACCTCCAGGATGACGTAGGCGGCCGCGATGGTGGTGGCGCCGGAGGGGACGTCCACGTGGAAGGCGTGCAGGTCGACGAGATCGCGGCGCCAGCGCAGGGCGGGGCCGTGCGCGTCTCCAGCCCGGAAGACCAGCCCGGTAAGATTGTCGATCGGCCCACCCGGCAGCTCCTGGCTGGGGATCCACTCCGGATACGAGAAGCTGTTCTGACCCGGGTGCACCGGCAACAACTCGGTGACGTGTAAAAGGTGGCGCGGTGCGTCGGTGAGGTCGACGCGCAGCCGGATTGGTTCCTGCGCACCGGCTGCGAGAGTGCAGCCAAGCAGGGCAAGCGAAAGCAAGCGGAGCACGGACATGGAGGCTCTCATTCAGAAGGATTCGGGTGCGCTCCATTCTACGTTGGGGGCAATGATCCTCAGCTCTGCTCAGCGGGCGGTAGAGGCTCCGCGCTGTACAACTCGGCCGTATGTCGCGCGGTTGTGAGCAGGGCCATCCCGAACATGCCGAGAGTGGCGAGGGTTCCCCCGAGGTCAAAGAGCAGGAATCGACGGCCGAGCAGGATGGCGTACCGGCTATGCAGGAGCGCCACGTTTCCCAGAATCAGCAGCAGGCGCAGTTCGGTCGGGCCGAAGATCCCTTGCGAAGTCTGGAAACAAGAGAGAGTGTAGGTCGCGAGATAGCTTTCGCTTGCCAGGAGCAGGAACGCGATCAGCATTGCAACTGCAGTCTGCCAGTGCAGAAAACCTGAACAGCCCAGGCCGCACATCAGGGCTACGGATCCGAAGACGTCGACCATGTGGTCGACGTAGAAGCCGTAGCGCGGCCGCTCGCGGTGCCGCTCGCGCGCGAGCGTTCCATCCATGCTGTCGCCAAACCAGTTCAACACCAGACACACGCTCACCAGCAGCAGTGCGTATGGTTGATGACGCGCCCAGGCATAGCTCAGGGCGGCGCAGAGCTGCGCAACCAGGCTGAGTACGGTCATCTGGTCCGAGGTGACCCACTCCGGTGCACGCGCCGCCATCCAGGCAAGGACGCGCTTCTCGGTCGAAGCAGTCAACGAGCGGTTCAGACGCGGCGCTGTCCGGAAGGCTGCGCGAGCTTCAGTGCCAGGCAACTTGGTCTTCATGGCGCTTTCTCCTTTGATATGGGTCGCTATTTCCGAAGTGCATTGCAGGTGGCGCGCAGGGTGAACTCGATCGACTCTCTCGGGACGCTGTCGACGAAGGGTCGTACGGCCCACGCGAGCCCGGGCGGAACGGAGCGGGTCAGCGACACCGACTCGACCTGGAGGTAGAGTCCGCCGTCGCGCTCCTCGTAGCTCCAGTAGGTATTGATTCGCCACAGAAAGCCGTGCTCCTCACGGGTGCTTAGCACGCGCTCGGAACTGGTGCCGGGTGAGTCCACCTCGGAGATCTGTGTGCTGCGTGACAGGCTGTAGCCGTGATGAGGATCGAGGCGGGCGAAGGTAACGTCGTAAGTGGTGTCCAGGACTACGGTGAGGACGTGCTTTTGCCGCACCCGCAACTTCGCCTGATAATGATCTCCCTGTCCTGCGACGACTTGTGCCCGAATCACCTGGGGGGCGAAGTGTTGCGGATAGGCGTTCACATCCTTCATCAGGCGCTCGAAATCCGCGTTGCGCGCACCTCGGGCAAAAGCGCTGCCGCGCCAGTGGTGGAGCATGGCTCCTGGGCTGTCTCCGCTCGATGCAGGAGTAAGTGGCTGGATGATCAGTTGTCCTGCTCTCAGGCGAGCTTCATCCTGGGGGCCGGCCAGGAAAGTCCCGGGCGATGCGTGTTGGGCACTAAGCCGCGCCTCGACCCGGCTCACGTAGGCATTGAACGCTGTGCCTGCGCGCGCGGGTTGCTCGGCGCGGCAGCCGGGCACATGCGCGAAGAGGAACACCAGTGAAACGAAGAAGACGTCTCGAAGTCGCGTCATGACCCCTACCTTGCGCCTGTTCGCGCCGAAGAACAATGCTGCCCGCCTCATCGTGATCGCACATGTTCCTCACCGGCTAAGCCGCTGCAGGTCATCAACTTCCAGCGAGTTCTCTCTTATGGAAGGCGCTGAAGAGAATGGCACATTCAGTACACTGGCGGTCAGGGTGACCGATCCGAATCCAGCGCGGCGCTACCGCTTCGGGGCCTTTGAAGCCGATGCTTCCACGGGTGAACTCCGTCGACGGGGTATCCGGATCAAGCTCAATGCGCAGCCGTTTCAGGTGCTCTCGATGCTGCTCGAACGCGCCGGCGAGGTGCTGACACGGGAGGAGATCTCCAAAGAACTGTGGCCTGAAGGCACATTTGTGGACTACGACCATGGCGTGAGCTCGGCTGTGAACCGCATCCGCGAAGCGCTAGGAGATTCGGCCAACAACCCACGATTTGTCGAGACACTCGCGCGTCGAGGCTATCGCTTCGTGGCGCCGGTGGAGCGGATCGTCGAAGACGGAGGTACGGCAGCGTCGGTGCTCCTCCAAGAACAGCCGTCGGAGCCTGATCAGGTCTCCCCGCCGGTCATCCTATCGCGTAGCCGCATCCTCGCTTCCGCCGAGGACCTGCCCAGCACTGCAAGCCACGTGGTGCGGAGGCTCTTCATCCTGTTTCAGCTGATGTATTTGGGTTTCTACGTCGGCGCGTTGGCGAATCTTGCAGAGATTGAAGACCTGCTTTCGGTGCTGCCACGAGCGGCCGCCGTGTACATGCTGCTGGTCGTCTCGGCTGCGATCCTGATCCCGGTGCGCGCCTTCGTGCTTTGCGCCGTGCTCTTCCACGCGCCCCGCGTCCGCGAGAAGCTCATGCGCATCTGGCCTTTGCTGCTTCCGCTTGATGAGCTGTGGTCGCTCGCGCCCTTCCTGCTGCTGCACCACATCGACTTCGGGCTGGCGCTGGCATGCACGGCACTGCTGGTCTACTCGCCGTTTGCGCAGCGATCGCTGATCCTGATGGGTGCTGGTACTTAACGGCTGTACTCGTCCCGCAGCTTGGTTTGCCGGGTCTCCATGGGAATGGCCTGGCCGGCGATGTAGACCTGCTTGACGCTGGTGCGCACGTCGAGCGGATCGCCATTGGCGATGACCACGTTCGCGGTCTTACCTACGTCGAGCGAGCCCAGCGTGTCGGCCAGGCCCCAAATTTCGGCGGGGTTGAGCGTGATGGCTTTCAGCGCCTCATCGTAGGGCATGCCGTAGGCTACGGCAAATCCCGCAGTGTAGGGCAGGTTGCGGTTGAACTCAACGCCGTAGGTGGCGAACGCAACCTTGACGCCGCGCTTCTGCAGCTCGGCCGGCAGCGTGTACACGGCGTCGTAGCGCTGGTCGGCAGTGGGGTTCTGGTAAATCGACCCGAAGACCACCGGGACCTTGTACGCGGCGATCTCATCGAGAATGTCGCCGGAGCGGGTAAGGCCTTCGAGCACCACCTTGAGGTGGAAGTCATTGGCGAAGCGCATCGCTGTTTCGACGTCGCGAGCCTCGGATACGTCGATGACTACCGGCTTTTCACCGCGCAGGTAGGGCAGCAGTGCTTCGAGCTTGAGGTCGCGCTTCTTCGTCTCCGGAGGATCTTTCTTCCGGTCGGACTTCTCCCAGTCGGCCAGCTTGCGCGTGTAATCTTCCTGGCGGCGCTGGTAGTCCTGGGCATCGAGCAGGGCCTGGCGCAACTCGGAGATCATGCCCATGCGCGTCGAGGGGAACCTGGACGAACCCGCTTCGGGCCGCTGCCGGTTACCCCGTTTCTGCTCATCGCTGAAGTGCATGGCCAGCGCCAGGTCGCGCTTCAGGATCATCTCCTCACGCGTGCGCCCGGCAAGCTGGATGAAGATGTCTTCGCCGGCGAAGGTGTCCGCGGAGCCGGGTGCGACGATGGCGTTGGTGATGCCGTTGTAGCGGTCGACCGGGATGCGCGCCGACTCGGCATGGAAGGCGTCGGCCACATGCATGTGCGGCATGATCTCGTCCGAGGGCTCGGAGAGGTCGCGCGACATGGCGTCGGACTCGACCTCGACCAGGCCGAGGTTGGTTTCTGAGTCGATCAGGCCGGGGTAGACCGTCATGCCGCGCGCATCAACGACCTGCGCGCCGGAGGGCACCTTGACCGCGCCGGCCGAGCCGACCGCGGCGATCTTGCCGCCCGCGAGCACGATCGTTCCGTTCTCGATGGTGCCGTGGGTGATGGTGAGCAGCTTGCCGCCGGTGATGGCGATGGTCGGCGTTTGCGCCAGGGCCGCGGTGGCCGCCACAAGAAAGATACAGACACAGTTACGATTCACTGTCCACCGCCGTCGCCGTCATCAGCGCCTTCAAATCCCGACCCGTGCATGACCCCGCTGAAGTGCGTGGTACCCCAGCCCGGCAGCGAGCTGTCAAAGAACAGGTCGCCGTCGATGTAGACCTTCTCGGCGCGCGCGTAGGTCGACAGCGGATCCATGTTCCAGATGACCAGATCAGCGTCCTTGCCCACATCGATCGAGCCGGTCTTGTCCTCCACGCCGATGATCCACGCCGGGTTGATGGTGACCATGGCGATGGCCTCGTCCTCGGTCGCGCCGCCGTAGTGGACCATCTTGCCCGCCTCCTGGTTCAGCCGGCGTACGTTGTCATTCGAGTCGCTCTTGAGTGCGACCCGCACGCCCTCGCGCATCGACATCACCGCGTTCCAGGGGATCGCGTCCCAGGCCTCGTCCTTGAAGCCCCACCAGTCGGCGAAGGTCGCGATGGCGGTGCCGGTGGGCGCGATCTGGCCGCCGACCTTGTACATCTCAAGCGCGTGGTGGAAGGCTCGAATCTTGTAACCGTACTCGTGCGCAATCGCCTCCTCCGTGAGGAACTCGTCCGCACGGTAGCAGTGGATCTGCACCAGCAGCTTGCCCTTCAGCACGTCTGAGAGCGCTTCGAGCTTGAGGTCGCGCTTGGGCGGCATGGCGTCTTTGTCGCCGCGCGCCACCTTGGCGTTGTAGGCGTCCCATCCGGCCTGGTAGGCCTTTGCGTCCTCAAAGGCCTGGCGCATCACTTCAAAGTTGCCCATGCGCGTTGACGGCAGCTCGTTGCGTGAGCCGTAAACCCGCTTCGGGTTTTCGCCGCTCGCGAACTTGATCGACTGTGGCGCCCCGGGGAAGAGCATGGCATCGCGCGAGAGGCCGAACTTGTTCTTGATCACCACCGCCTGCCCGCCGATCATGTTCGCCGAACCGTGCAACAGCAGCTCGGTTGTAACGCCGCCGGCGAGCGCCTGGTAAAGCGCCTTATCGCGGTTGTCGAAGGCGTCGATCATCATCATGCTCGGAGTCACCGGGCTGGTGGCCTCGTTGATGTCGTCGCCGAGCGCGGAGTGCGAGTGCGGGTCAATGATGCCCGGCGTCAGGTACTTGCCCGATGCGTCGATAACGGTGGCGCCGGCGGGCGCATTCACCGTGAGGCCCACCCCGGCAATCTTGCCGTTGTGCACCCACACCGCGCCGTTCTTGATCGTCCCGTGGGTCGCGGTCATCACCACGGCGTTGCGGATGACCAGGTCAGGGGCGCTCTGTGCCAGTGCTGGAAAGGTGAGCAGCAGGGTCGCGCAGGCGAGTGTACGCTTCATCCATCTTCCTCGCGGGACAAGAATCTTTTTGGGGATGCTAGCACGAACGCGCGCGCAGGATGGCATCGGCGATTGCGACCGCTTCCACTGCCGGCCGCACGCTATGCACGCGGACGATGCTCGCGCCGTTGAGTACGGCGGCGACGGTAGCGGCGATGGTGGCGACCTCCCGCCGGTCTACCTGAGCGTCGGCGCCGTCGCACAAAGGCGCGAGCGTGTGACCGAGGAACGACTTGCGCGATACGCCCGCCAGCAGCGGATGGCCAAGCGCGAGCAGGTTGTCCTGTGCGGCGAGCAGAGGGTAGTTCGCGTCGAAGGCTTTGCCAAAGCCGTAGCCGGGATCGAGCACGATGCGCTCGGGGGTGATACCCGCGGCGAGCGCTGAGGCGCGCCGTTCGGCAAGCTCACCGAAGACCAGCGGAGTGACGGCCTCGTCCCGAAGCGCGGGCAAGGTCTTCCACTCCGACGGGCGGCCGCGGGTGTGCATCAGCACCACACCGCAGGCGAGCTCGGCGCAGGTCGCGGCCATAGAGGGGTCCCAGAGAAGGCCGCTGACGTCGTTGACGATTTCGGCGCCGGCGTGGACCGCGGCGCGTGCGGTAGCGGCGCGATAGGTATCGATCGAGAGGATGCTATCCGGCCGCTCGACGAGCACGGCTTCAAGCACCGGCAGAACGCGGTCCTGCTCCTGCTGGTGGGAGATTTCCCCATGTGCGCCCGGCCGCGTCGACTCGCCCCCGAGATCAAGGATGGCTGCGCCCTGGTCCAGCATGCCGAGCGACTGCTCCACTGCGCGCTCGCGATCGAGCACTCCGTCGCCGGAGAAGGAGTCCGGGGTGACGTTCACAATGCCCATCACCAAGGTGCGCTCGCCGACGGGCAGGGCGCGCGAGCGGAGCTGCCAGCGGGAGCGCGGGCGAGAGACGAAGGGCATGCGGGTCAATGCTACACTCCGGCCCATGCTCTCGATCACGACGCGCGTTCGCCTGCTCCCTCCATTGATGCTGGCACTCTCGATTGCTGCCGGAGCGCAGACTCCGCTGGCTTCGACCATCGATGCGCTCCTGTCGGCACCCGCGGTTTCGCGCGCGCACTGGGGCATCTCCGTCGTAGACGCGGCGACTGGAGCGGCGCTTTACTCGAAGAACGAGGCACAGCTGTTTGAGCCCGCCTCGAACGCGAAGTTGTTTACGACGGCCGCGGCGCTCGCGATCCTGGGGCCGGACGCGACGCTCAAGACCACGGTCACCGCCGAAGGGGAAATTACCGCGGACGGCCACCTGCACGGAGTTCTCAGGCTGAACGGCGGCGGCGATCCGACAATGTCCGGCCGCGTTTATCCCTACTCCGGGAAGACCGAGCGGACTGCCGCGCCGCTCCAGGCGTTGGATGACCTGGCCGCCCAGGTCGCTGCGAGCGGCATCCACGCGGTCGACGGAGCTGTGATTGGTGACGACACGCTCTTTCCTTTCGAGCGTTACGGCTCGGGCTGGGCATGGGATGACCTGCAGTGGGACTACGGTGCGCCGGTCTCCGCACTCAGCGTGAACGACAATGTGCGCTTTTTGAGCATCACGCCCGGGTCGGCCGCCGGGGCGCCGGTCACGCTCGAATGGAATCCAGACATTGCCAAAGTCGTCGATGCAAATGGGAGCTTGAATGTGGGAGAAACGGGGAACTTGGGCGACACCGGTGCGGGCAGCCTGCTCAACGCGGCCACCACCTCCGCCGTGGGTACGCCGCAACATCTCGGACTAAGCCGCGAAGTCGACAGCCCCGCCCTGCGCGTCTACGGCACAGTCCCTGCAGGATCAAAGCCAGCCAATATCGCCATCAGCCTGCGCGACCCGGCGGAGTTTGCCGCGGCCGCGTTCCGCTCAGCCCTGCTCGCGCATGGGGTGGCTGTTTCCGGCCCCAGCCAGGCCGCGCATCGGGTGGCTGTTGATACGGCTGACTTCACCGCCGAAACTCATGAGCCGCTCAACCCGGGCCTCCGTGCACTCGCAATCGCCCTCGGGGGTCGTATTGTGGCCACGCACCAATCGCCTGCGCTAAAAGACATCGTCACGGTCACAAATAAGGTTTCGCAGAACCTCCACGCCGAGCTGCTGCTGCGTCTGCTGGGGCGGGCAGCGGGCGACGACGGCTCCACCGCGCAGGGTGTGCGCGTGGTGCGCAGCTTTCTGGTCGGCGCCGGCATCGATCCCGACGACTTCACCTTTCGCGATGGCTCCGGTTTGTCGCCGGACGACCTGGTGACTCCGCGCGCCGTCACCACGCTGCTGGTTTACGCAAGCCGACAGCCCTGGGGCGGGATCTATCGGGCGTCGCTGCCGGTCGGCGGTGTGGACGGATCGTTATCTGGGCGTTTTGTCGCGCCCGCGCTCAAGGGCAGGCTCCAGGCCAAGACCGGCACCCTGGGCGAGGTGAATGCCTTGAGCGGTTACCTGGCTGCCGAGAGCGGCCGCCAGCTGGTCTTCTCTGTGATCGCGAACGATCGCGTCGGCGACGAAGCACGGGTGGCGCTGGATAAGGTGGTCACAGCCATTGCGGCAGCGTACTAAAATGCCGCTTCGACGGGCTGAAAGCGCCACTCGCTATGATGAGAGCAGCCGTGACGCGCGCATTTCGATCCTTGACTATCGCTCCCATACTGCTCTTTGCGGGCTGCAAGTCCATGCCACCATCGAAGCCGCTCAACGCGCTCACCCCAACCGAGCAGGAGGGCCGCGAGGTCTACGTCAACTACTGCGGCGGCTGCCACTATCCCAATTCCTCTGCACCGCTTCACGGTCCGGGGCTTTTCGCGGTGTTGCGCAACCAGTATCTGCCGAGCGGCGCGCCGGCCAATGACGATCGAGTGACCGAGGTGATCCTCCAGGGCCGCAACATGATGCCGCGCTTCGCATCCACCCTCGACGAGCAGCAGCTGCAGAGCCTCTTGGCCTACCTGCACACCTTATGAGCGCGCCGGCAGAAACAACCGGCACAGGACTACTCCCCGGCATCGCCGTCATCGCCCTGTGGATGCTCCTGCTCTGCGGCATCGGCCTCTTCGGCGTCATCACCCATAACTATCCGCCAGTGGTGATTGTCTTTTGCGCATTGTTCGCTGCCTCCGCGCAGGGACTGCTCAAGCTGCGTCGCTGGGGCTGGGCCCTGGCGCTGGCCGCGGCCTTCCTGTCGACCAGCTATGGCGTCTGGGTGCTGGTCCGCTTCCAGCAGAGCCCGGCCATCATCCTGGTCATGGTCAACCTGGTCTTCTTCCTCTACCTGGTCCGCCCGGCGGTGATCGAGCGGATGAAGTAGACCCCTGCGCGGAAGGCGGCCACTTCGTGGCGTGTAGACTGCGCCTGCGGCGCCCAACAGCGTTCATCCCCAGAAGTATCGGGGATGAATGCTGTTGCCCGGAGGGCGTTCCACCCCCACCGAAGGTGGCGCCTCCCGCGTAGGGGGTCTTGCCTTCGCTAGAATGGACAGATGGAGCTGATCCAGATAGAGCTTGTGCCGCGGGGGCCGGCGGCCAAGCCCGAGTGGTTGAAGGCGCGGGCGCCTTCGGGCGAGAACTACCACGACCTGAAGAAGCTGGCGCGCTCGCTCAACCTGCACACCGTATGCGAGAGCGCGCACTGCCCCAACATCGGGGAGTGCTGGTCGCATCGCACGGCGACCTTCATGATGCTGGGCAACCTGTGCACGCGGCGGTGCGGATTTTGCGCGGTGCCCAAGGGGCGTCCTGAGCCTATCGATCTCGACGAACCGCGGCGGGTCGCCGAGGCGGTGGCGCAGCTCGGACTCAAGTTTGCGGTCATTACCAGCGTGAACCGCGATGACGATATCCTGCGCGGCGCGCAGATGTTTGCGGAGGTGATTCGCGAGATACGCGAGCAGGCGCCGGGCTGCCAGGTCGAGGTGCTGATCCCCGACTTTCAGGGCCGCGAGGAGGCGATCAAGATCGTCACCGACGCGCGGCCGGAGATCCTGAACCACAACACCGAGTCTGTGCCGCGGCTGTACAAGGCGGTACGTTCGGGCGCGCGCTACGAGCGCACCCTGCGGCTGCTTGAGTACGCCAGGGCGCAGCAGCCGGCCATGGTGACCAAGTCCGGCGTGATGGTGGGTCTGGGTGAGGAGATGCAGGAGTTGCTGGAGGTCTACCGCGACCTGGCTTCGGTCGGCGTCAACGTGCTGACCATTGGGCAGTACCTGCGGCCGTCAAAGGACCACCTGCCGATGACGCGCTTCTACACGCCGGAGGAGTTCGCCTACATGAAGGACGAGGCGCTTAGGATGGGCTTCCGGCACGTGGAGTCGGGGCCGCTGGTACGCTCGAGCTACCACGCGCATGAGCAGGCCGGCTCCGCGCAAGCGGCTCTCGTTTAACTCATCCACTGCGGTACGGTACGCGTCTAATATGCAGAGGTTCCACATGATCGCTACCGCACGCCGCGTCCTGCTTGCCCTGCTCTTCTCCACGCCTGCGCTGACCGCCTGCGCCGCCCCCGTGGTCCCTGCAGCCAAGATCGACGCAGCACTGGCCACCAGTCCGGCGAAGCAGACAGCGGTCTTCGCCGGGGGGTGTTTCTGGGGCACTCAGTCCGTGTTTGAGCGCGTCAAAGGTGTCCTCAAGACCACCGCAGGCTACTCCGGCGGATCCGCTTCAACCGCTACCTACGACCAGGTGACGACTGAAACTACCGGCCACGCTGAATCGGTCGAGGTCGTCTATGATCCGGCAAAGATCACCTACGGACAGCTGCTGCGCGTTTTCTTCTCGGTCGCGCACGATCCCACCGAGCTCAACCGGCAGGGCCCGGATGTAGGCACGTCCTACCGCTCGGCCATCTTCTTCACCAGTGACGAGCAGAAGCGCATCGCGGGCGCGTACATCCAGCAGCTGGATGCGGCGCATGTTTTCCCGCGGCCGATCGTGACCCAGGTGGTGCCGCTGAAGGGCTTTTATCGCGCGGAGGACTACCACCAGGACTACGCGCTGAATAATCCTGACAATCCGTACATCCAGGTCTGCGATGTGCCCAAGATCGCCGCCCTGAAGCAGCAGTTCCCCGAGCTGTTCGTAGATTACAAGGGCAGGCGCTGAGCATGGCGACTTTTGCCTGGAACAAGTGGCGCAGCTGCTGCAAGGAGCGCTTCGGGCGGGCGTGGACACGGCCGCCCGCTACGGCGGCGAGGAGTTTGTCGCCATCCTGCCCGATGTGAGAGGAGGTCCTGGCGATCGGCGAGCGCGTGCGTGCGTCGATCGAGGCGGCTGGCCTGACTTCTGCAAACGGTGGCGCCATGACAGTCAGCGCCGGTGCGGTTGCCATCCGCGGCGGCAAAACGCGGCTGGCACTGGAAAAGTTTATGGCGGCTGCGGACGAGGCCTTGTACCAGGCGAAGCGCTCCGGCCGTAACCGCGTCATCCGTTCCGCTGTTTGCGTATGATGACCCTGCACAAATTCAGTGAGCAGGAGCACCCCAGTGCGCGTAGGACTGATGACACGAGAGTACCCGCCGAATGTCTATGGCGGGGCAGGCGTTCATGTTGAATACCTGAGCAAGGAGCTCGCGAAGCTGATTGAGGTTGAGGTCCACTGCTGGGGTACGCAGCACCTGGACGAGGGCAACCTGCATGTGCGTGGCGGCGAGCCGTGGAAGCAGATCACCGACGGTCCGACGGAGAAGTTCAAGACGGCGCTTGAGACGCTCTCGTTGAACATCGGCCAGATGCAGGCGATCGCCGGAACGGCGGATGCAAAGGCCAGCATCGACATCGTCCACACCCATACCTGGTACGTCTCGATGGCCGGCTTCCTGGCCAAGAAGCTCTTCAACATCCCCTTTGTGCTGACCACCCACTCGCTTGAGCCGCTGCGGGCGTGGAAGGCGGAGCAGCTGGGCTCGGGCTACGCGATGAGCTCGTGGATGGAACGCACCGCGGTGCTCGACGCGGACGCGGTGATCGCGGTATCGCAGGGCACGCGGGCTGACATCCTGCGCGCGTACCCGGAGATCGATCCGGCGAAGATCCACGTGATCTACAACGGCATCGACCTGGCTGAGTACCAGAAGACTATGGCGACGGACGCGCTGGTCAAGTACGGCGTCGACCCGGCTGCGCCCTACGTGCTGTTTGTCGGGCGGATCACGCGGCAGAAGGGTGTGACGCACCTGGTCGAAGCCATCGCGCACCTGCCCGCGGACACGCAGGTGGTGCTCTGCGCGGGCGCGCCCGATACACCGGAGATCGCCTCCGAGATGCGCGAGAAGGTCGAGGCCGCGCGCGCCACGCACCCCAACGTCGTCTGGATTGAAAAGATGGTCACCAAGCCCGAGGCTATCGAGCTCTACAGCAACTGCGCCGTCTTCTGCTGCCCTTCAGTCTATGAGCCGTTCGGCATCATCAACCTGGAGGCGATGGCCTGCCGCGCGCCGGTGGTGGCGAGTGCGACGGGGGGGATTCTTGAAGTAGTGGTCGATGGAGAGACGGGATACCTGGTTCCGTTCGAGCAGGATCCGGTTACGACGTTCCCGTCGGACCCGGCGCAGTTCGCTCGCGACCTAGCCGCGAAGATCGCCGCGCTGCTGGATGAGCCCGATAAGGCCAAGCGCTTCGGCGAGGCCGGGCGCAGGCGCGTCGAGGAGACGTTTGCCTGGTCGGCCATTGCGCAGCAGACGCTCGATCTGTACAGGACTTTAATCGCTGGCGGACAGTCGTAACCGCAGTGTCATCCTGAACGATCGTGCTGTCATTGTGAAGGCTTTTCATCCTCAATCAAGTCAAGTCAGCATTGCCGCACCTTCCAGCACCACTCGCCCATCGAATCGAGCGAGAGGATATACATGTCCAAAGCAGTTGTTTTCCACGAGCTCGGCGGTCCTGAGGTCCTAAAGCTTGAAGAAGCGCCTACCCGCGAACCAGGCCCGAATGAAGTGAAGCTGCGCGTGCAGGCCGTGGGCCTGAACCGCGCGGAGCTGATGTATGTTGGCGGCCACTACTTTGAGCAGCCGTCCCTGCCCTCGCGGCTCGGCTACGAGGCTGCGGGCGTGGTCGAAGCGGTCGGCCCGGGCGTTGACCAAAGTTGGGTGGGCAAGCAGGTGGCAACCATGCCCGGCTACTCCATGAACAAGTACGGCGCACTGGCCGAGGAAGCGATTGTGCCCCTGAGCTCGATCAGTGAGTATCCGGCGAAGCTCTCGCCCATCGAAGGCGCGGCCATCTGGATGAAGTACGGCACCGCTTATGGCGCGCTGGTGATGCATGCAAAGCTCGGCCCTGGGGACTACGTTCTCATCACCGCCGCCTCAAGCAGCGTGGGCCTTGCCGCTATCCAGATCGCGAAGGCCGAAGGTGCGAAGTCGATTGCGACTACCCGTACTTCAACCAAGCGCGATGAACTGCTGGCGCTCGGCGCAGACTTCGTCATCGCGAGCGAGGAAGAAGACCTGCCTGCGCGGGTGGCGGAGATCACAGCAGGCAAGGGCGCGCGGGTGATCTTTGACCCGATCGGCGGTCCGTTCATCGAGACCCTGGCTGCGGCGGCCGCTCCAGGTGGGCTTATCTTCGAGTATGGGGCGCTTGCCATGCAGCCGACGCCGTTTCCAGTGCGCGCAGCCATGGGCAAGGGACTGAGCGTTATAGGCTACACGCTGATGGAAGTCGCCACTGATCCGGAGAAGCTCAAGTCCTGCCTCGACTACATCAGCAGGAGGCTGGAAGATGGCCGCTTTCGCCCGCATATCGCCAAGACGTTCCCATTTGCGCAGAGCGTGGAGGCTTACCAGTACCTGGCCTCGAATGCGCAGGTGGGCAAGGTAGTCATCACGGTGCCGTAAGCCTCGACTAACTGCTGCGGCGTTCCACAAAACATGGGGAAGAAGCTCCCCGGCGGCGGTGCTAGCCTCTATCCATGACGGCTGAGCAGCAGCGCATGCTTGCCATCGCGCTGGAGCAGGCGCGCATCGGGCTCGCGGAGGGCGGAGTTCCCGTTGGGGGCGCCATCTTTCGCGTGGACGGAACCCTTCTCGGCGCCGGGCGCAACCGCCTGGTGCAGGAGGGTAACTGCTCCCTGCATGGAGAGACGGACGCTTTTCGCGCCGCCGGCCGAAGACCACACTGGCAGGACACGATCCTGGTCACGACGCTTGCGCCCTGCCTGTATTGCACCGGACTCATCCACCAGTTCCGCTTCCGACAGGTGCTGGTCGGCGACTGCGTGAATGCTCAGGGCGGCGTCTCCTGGTTGCGGGCGCAAGGCTTCGACATCGTTGACCTGCATTCGGCGCCGTGCATTGAACTGATAGCAGCGTTCCAGCGCGAGCATCCGGAGCTCTGGAAGGAGTGCATCGGTGAACCGTAAGACGGTTTGCCGCCGCGCTCATCTTCCTTCATCGCGCTCCGCCCAGGCTTGTGATATGCCCGACTCTTTCGGCATAGAGGCGCAGCAGCACACCCCCGCCACCCCCCGGGTCGATCGTCTGCCGCATCGTGGCACAGGCACCTTGGTGGCGCTGCAATCGCCGATGTTCGAGCTTGACGAGGGTGGCACGTAAACGTCACCAAGCGCATACGGCTGTTCTTGATGGTTAGCGCATACGAACGGTAAGTCTCAATGCACGCATGTGTTTGTCACCCATCAGTCGGCAAGAATGCCGATGGACCTGAACCAGGCTTCGACTAACTGAGGCCACGCCGTTGCCGGAAGACTGGTTCGCCGGAGGCCGAATGCATGGCCGCCCTCGGCATACAAGTGCATCTCGACAGCAACGCCCGCGTTCTTCAGCGCTATGTAGTAGGCGAGCGAGTCGTTGACGCTGTCCACGTGGTCGTCTTCGTTTTGCAGCAGAAAAGTGGGCGGCGTCTGGCGGGTGACGGGAACAGCGGGATTGAGCGTCAGCTGACGGTCGGCTGTCGGCGCGTGCGGCACCGTGAAGTGTCCCGACCCTTGCCGAGCATCCCACTCGGCTGCGGCGAGTGAGAGGTGGCCTGGGTAGATGGCAATGGCAAAATCCGGGCGGCAGCTTTGCCCGTCCGCGGCGTCGACCGCCGGGTAAAGCCGACGATCGAAATGTGTGCTGATCGCGGCCACCATGTGCCCGCCGGCTGAAAATCCGATGACCCCGATCTTACGCGGGTCAACGTGCCACTCCGCGGCGTGAGCGCGCACCAGGCCAAGCGTCCTCTGAGCATCCTCAAGCGCGATCGGCGACTCCGGATACGGGCCTGACTTGGGGTAGGCTGACTTCGGATAGCGTTCCTCACCCGGCACGCGGTACTTCAGCAGTACGCAGGTTATGCCGCGGGAGACAAGCCAGTCGCATACTTCTGTGCCTTCCAGATCGATGGCCAGGACTTCGTAGCCGCCGCCGGGAAAGATCACTACTGCCGCGCCCGTGTTCTTTCCTGCAGGCGAGTAGACGGTCATTGTGGGCTGGGAGACCCTCTCTACCGACACCCATGGTCTGCCCGCAACCATGTCACTGTTGCCTGCAGTGACCGCGAACTCCGGGCCTGCAACCGGCTGCGGATCCGGAGCCTGCCCAGGCCAGATCGGTATTTGTGCATGACCAGGCGAGGGCTGCCAGGATTTCTGGGCATTGCCGTGCCCGGATTCGAGAACAAGAAGCAGGGCAAGTATCAGGATTTTCATGGCTGTCTTCGGAGTGTTCCATAGCCGGCTTCGCACTGGTGCGCGGGGATCAAACCTCGAGAGCGAAGAGAATCGTCTCGATCAACAGGGCAGCCGCCGCGCCGAGCCAGGCCGACAGAGCGAACAGCCCCGTGTGTTCAAATAGAGGGTGATGTCCTCTGCACGCAAACTCTCGCCGCGCCAGCGTATGAAGGCAGTGACGCGCAAACTGCGCGAGCTCTCCGCCGTCGGACGGGCGCTCGCGTTTACCGGTCACCCGGTGATGGCGCAGATTGTCCCCGCGCGCTTCTGCAATCTGTCCTGCGCCTATTGCAACGAGTATGACAAGGTCTCGCCGCCGGTGCCGATCGAGGAGATGCTGCGGCGTATCGACCATCTGGGGCGCCTGGGCACGTCCATCATCACCGTCTCGGGTGGCGAGCCGCTGACGCATCCTGATCTCGACCAGGTGATCGGGCGCATCCGCAAGCACGGGGCCATCGCCGGCATGATCACCAATGGCTATCTGCTGATGCCGGAACGGATCAAGCGGCTGAACCAGGCCGGGCTGGATCACATGCAGATTTCGATCGACAATGTGAATCCCGACGAGACCTCGAAGAAGAGCCTGAAGGTTCTAGACAAGAAGCTCCAGATGCTGGCGGAACATGCCGAGTTCCACGTGAACATCAATTCAGTGGTCGGTGGTGGCATCAAGAATCCTCAGGATGCGATCACCGTGGGCCGGCGCGCGCTCGAGCTCGGTTTTACCTCGACCATCGGCATCATCCATGACGACGATGGACAGTTGAAGCCGCTTGGCGGCGAGGAGCGTCGTGTATGGGCGGAGATGCGCGGCTGGAAGAAGAAGAACTACTCTCAGTTCAACGCCTTTCAGGAAGCGATAGCCAATGCGCAGCCCAATGACTGGCGGTGTCGGGCCGGCTCCCGCTACCTATACATCTGCGAGAACGGCCTGGTGCACTATTGCTCGCAGCAGCGCGGCTTTCCGGGGGTTCCGCTGGCTGAGTACACCAAGGCCGATCTGGCGCGCGAGTACCTGACCGAAAAAACCTGTGCGCCCAACTGCACCATCAGCTGCGTGCACCAGATTTCGCACATAGATCACTGGCGTTCGCCGCAGACCTCGCGCACCTCGCCCGGAGCGCCCGAAGGACTGGTCAAGATTCAGCTATAGCGATGCGCGCGCCCGAAGTCCCGGATCTCGCCGCGGCCACGAAGCCTCTGGACATCACTGAACTTACAGCTAAATGCAGGTGCGGAGCACCCTGATTTGGCGTGATAAGACGATCCGAGTTGGTGGACCGAGAGGGCCGCGGTATACGCAGAAACTGTTTCCTGCCGGCCGCCGTGGTCCACCACGAAAACCGGGAAGCTCTAGTTGCCAGTGTGGAGGGGAATCACTCCCCGCCACCCTCATCCTCCTTCTTCTCCGGCTGCTTTTCCTGCTTGGTCTTCCAGAAGGATTGCTGCATTCGCGCCTGGTCGACGGCCTCCCAACTCATCAGTCGCTGCCGTGCCTCCGCGTGCGTAATCTCCTCTACCCCGGTAGTCTCAAGCAGTCGCACCTGGTGCCAGGGATAGAGGCGCGGACCTCTCAGCAGGAACCCTGACTGGGCCCAGCCCTCGACCAGCTCCGAGACCTTCGCCTTCACATCCTGCTCGTCGACAAACGGGTATAGTTCGAAGCCGTCGCCAGTGAGAAGGTGCACCGTCACGTGCGCGATCAGGATTGTCTTTGGTCCTTCGTTCGTCTGCGCGCCAGATTCCTTGTCCTCGTCTGCCATCGTATGTCTTTCCCCTTTGTGGTCTCAGATGCACGTGAGGGCGGCTGGTCGCATCATCCTTTCGCCAGAGCCTGCGTACTCTTGCGGGCTACGGCTAGGCGGTGATGGATCACGACCAGCCGCACCGCCAGCGCCAGCCCGCCGCCGAGCACCGTACAGATGGCCCGCCGCCGCGCGATGTCCGACCCGGGCACGTTGTTGAGCGACAGCAGCATAACGATGTAGCTAGTTAGGCACAGACTGAACAGGGCATAGTTCACGTTCACCGTGCTATAGGCCAGCCAGGCAAAGATCACGGTGAACAAGGCGAGGGCAACCGGCGCCGGATGCGTGTAAGCCAGAAACATGCTTGCCAGCACCGCTCCGGCGAGCGTGCCTACTGTACGCGCGATAGCGCGGTTAGCGGTATCGGAAAGGCCGGGCCGCAGCACCAGCAGGGCGGTCATCGGGATCCAGTAGCCGCTGGCGAAATGAGTCAGCCTGTAGACCTCGGTACTGAGACCCAGCACCACCGCCAGCCGCAGGGCATAGGGCACGGGCGAGTCCTTCAGGCTGCCTTGACGAAGGGTCATCATCGCGATGCGGTAGGTCTCGCGTAGCGCTTCTTCCTCTTCACGCAGGTACCGGGCAAAGGCGAGGATGTTCCTCGACAACTCATGGAAGAGCCGCAGCAGCGCCGCGGAAACCAGCACTTGCACCATGGCTCCGGCCAAGATGAGGCTCGCCCGCACGGCTGCATCTCTGGGTGCGAAAGGAAACGCCGAGGCGACCAGCATCATGACCGTGCACTGCTGGCCCACCCAGCTGAACCCGGCCGCCCGTGCTGACAGCATGCCGTAGCCGAAGCCGAAGCCGGCGGCGATCAGCACCAGTCCGAAGCCTTGATGCCCGGCCACCATGCCGATGAAGGTGGAGAAGGAGATGCCGATCGCGCACAGCATCATGGGCAGCAGGCGCGACTTATCGATGATGTGCTTCGCGCCGAAGCCGGTGGTCATTGCTCCGCTGGCGGCAATCATCCCGGCTGCCGCGTGGCCGGCAAGCAGCCCCACGCTCAGGCACAGCGCAATGGCTGCGACGAACAGAATGTCCGTCTTGAAGGTTCCCTCATCCCAGCGAAAGACGTAACTGTCACTGAGCAGGCGCGCGGTAATAGCCTTCTGCTGCGCTGTGGGCTGCGGGTCTGTCGCCCCTACCGCGGCTGCATGCGCCTGCCGGATTGTCTTCGCCGCCTCGCGCCCGCGTTCGATCGTGCTCACCGCACTGTCGGCGGCGTCCCGCTTAATCAGCACTCGCGCCTGTCCTCTCCGGCTCCCGCGTTTCGTCGCTTGCACCCACAAAAGCCTGGAGCCAGGCGCCCAGGTGCGCCCGGCGCACCTGCGAACGGAGCTTCAGCATTCGCCGCCGTTGCTCCGGCTGATCCATTGCGAGCGACTTTGCCAGCACGTCGGCAACTTCCTGGTGGTCGTAGGGATTGACCAGCAGCGCGCCCACCTTCAGCTCCGGTGCCGCCCCCGCAAATTCGCTCAGCACCAGGATGCCGTCATTCTCCTGGCGGCAGGCACAGTACTCCTTGGCCACCAGGTTCATGCCGTCCTTCAGGGGAGTGATTAGGGCCACGTTGGACGTTCGATAGAGCGCCAGCAGCTCCGTTCGTGGAAGCGCGCGGTGGATGTAATTGATCGGCACCCAGCCCGGCTCTGCATACTCGCCGTTGACCTGAGTGACCAGCCGCTCGATCTCGGCCTTCAAGACCTGGTAGCCGGGGATGTTCTCGCGGCTCGGGACTGCAACCTGCACCAGGCAGGTCCTTCGGTGAAACTCGGGATGCTGCTTAAGGAACAGCCCGAAGGCTTTCAGCCGCTCCGGAATACCTTTGGTGTAGTCGAGCCGATCAATGCCGAGGATGATCTTCACGTCGCGGAAATGCTGCTTCAACTCGGTGACCCGGCGGCGCACCTCGTCTGCGTCGGAAGCCTTGCGGAAATCCTCATAGTCGATGCTGATCGGGAACGCACCGACTACTGTCCGATGACGCCCGTGAACCACGGTTCGGCGGTCGCCCTCACGCTCCACGGATAGATTGGGAATGAACGCCCGCAGGCAGGCGATGAAGTTTCTCTGGTCGCGCTGCGTCTGCAGCCCTACCAGATCATGCGCAAGCAGTCCTTCAAGCACCGCCTGCCGCCAGGGAAGCTTTTCGAAGATGTCGGGCGGCGGAAACGGGATGTGTAGAAAAAAGGCCAGCTTGGCTTTCGGTATTTTTCTGCGCAGGATCGGGGCGACCTGCATCAGCTGGTAATCGTTGATCCAGATGAGCGAATTCTTGTTGGCGATGCGAACGGCGGAGGCCGCAAACTTGGCGTTGACCTTGAGGTAAAACTCCCAGTAGCCGGGATCGAAGTTGCAGCGCGACTGCAGGTCATGGAAGAGCGGCCAGACGATCTCGTTCGAGAAGCCCTCGTAAAATTTAGCCTGCTCCTCGGGAGTTAGAAAGAGCGGCTCGTAGCGGTAGTGGTGTTCTTTCGAAAGTTTCGACAGCTCATCGGCGATGCGTGGATCTTCGTCGGTGCCGGCGGCGCCTACCCAGACGCCGCCATGCTCCTGCAGCAAGGGTTCGAGCGCGGTGACCAGTCCTCCGCTGGAGGCTTTAACGTGCAGCTGGTCGCCCTGCTTTTCAAACGACAAGGGCAGCCGGTTTGAGATGATCACCAGTTCGCGATTCATCCTCGACCCTCCTCGATAGCGTCCAGCCACTCGTCCAGGAAGCGGAGCAACTCTGTGGGCGGTCGCAGCCACGCATTTGCGCTCGTTGGCCGCGGCTCACCTCGGACCAGCAGAGACAGGCCGCGCCCTGCGAGTGCGCGAAAGGCATCTTCGTCGGTGGTGTCGTCCCCAAGGTAGGCGACGGCTGTAGTCGCCGGTTCTGACGCGAGCACCGCGTCCACTGCGTGCGCCTTGGTGCGGTCTGCCACTCGCAGCTCCATTCCGGACTCAAAGGGCATGACGGCAAAAGCTGCATGGCCGGCATGCGCGGTGAAAATCTCGCGGGCGATATGTTCAAAGGCGCGCGCCGCAATGGCATTGAGATTGCGCCAGTGCACGGCCACGCTGGCCGTCTTACGCTCTACCTCCTTCAGGTATCCGGCTGCATGGAGGGCTGCCGCGACGCGATCGAGCGCGGCCACCGCTTCGTCATCGGCCTTGAACAGCTCGTAGGAGCCGTCAGCGGCGCGATGTTCCCGGCCGTGCGAGCCCCAGACCTCGATCTCCGAGGCGAGCGGCATCAGCGTCAGAAGCTCCCGCAGCGGGCGGCCGGAAACCAGCGCCAGGCTCGTCTTCCCGGCATGCATGCGCTCCAGTCGCTCAGATACGCCCGGATACGGCAGCGCTTGCATTTTGTCTGCCATAAACGGGGCGAGCGTCCCATCGTAGTCACAGATCAGGAGCGGCCGCCGGGCTGCCCGCAGGCTGTCCAGGAACTGACCGCGTGCTGACATACACTCTGTAAACCACGCCGGCGGCGTCTCGGCATCGGTCATCGCTTCAGTCAACATGGTCGCTTGAATCATCTGTATCGCTTGCGGTCCCCTTGGACGTAGATGCTGCTTTCTCCCCGCATGAACTACCCACCGGATTACGGAAGGGTCCTGCGGTCACCCGCGCAGCCTGGAATCGTAGAGCGGCGTCTCCGCGGAGATGACTCGGATGCGCGCCGCGTCCCGGTGGCGCGGGTTCAGCAGCCAGTTCCAGGTCTCCGGCGTGAGCACGGAAGGCACTCGCAGCAGGGCTGTCCGCCCCTGTTCGAGCCACTCGTCTCCTATCGCGCGAGTGGCCGCCTCGTCGGACTTCCACGCGGCCGGAAGATCGCGGATCTCGATCCCTTCCACATCGATCGCCGGTGCCACTTCGATCTTCAGCATCTGGTAGGATCGCGGACGGTCTTCCTCGTCGAGCTCCAGATGAACCAGGTTCTCGAGCAGTGCGGAAGAGGGGTTCTCTGCCAGGTAGACCACCGGACGCCCCGCTGTGTGCCAACGCGCCGAGGCTACCATGCCGCCTGTGCCTGTCAGATCAGGATAGTTGCTGACCCTCCACAAAAGCGCCGGGGTCAAGCCACCATGCCTTCGTCTATCTGCACCAGCATCTGCTCGACCAGGCGCGCGCCCGCCTCGGTGCCAAGCATCTGCATCGGCGTCTCGCCATCAAAGCGCTGTTTCGGCTTCCTCATCCAGGAGAAGGCCTTTTCGCGGCTGGCAAACACTCGCTCCGCGAGCGCCAGCACCCGCGCGGCACGCAGGGCCTTGTCTGACTCGTCGGCCGACAGGTGGTGTGCCGAGCCTTTAGCAGCGCGCGCCCGGCGGTGCTTCAGCGTTCGCGGCGAGATAACAATCGAGTGGAACTCTTCGCGAGTCAGTCCGTGCGCGAGCAGCGCCGCCTGCACCCCCAGCGGCAGCCCACGGCGAACCACTCGCGCCAGATCAATATCCGAGGAAAACTCCTCGCCCAGCACCCTGCCGATAGTCTCCGGTACTCCAGCCATACGCGTACCCCGTAGTGGACAGTATGCCACAAAAGGTGAGGCAAACTGTCCTCATGCCTCCAGTGAGATGCCTGATCACTGTCGCCCGTATGATATTGCTCGATACTTCGAAGGATGCCGCCATATGAAGCAGACTGCACTTGCCGCCGGACTACTCCTGCTCGCTGCCGCCGGGTCGACCGGCGTCCTCGGACAAAAGATCACACACGGGGATTCCGGGATCGTCGCGGTCCAAGGGGATGTGTCTGTAGAAGTAGTGGCGCTGACCGACCACGTTCTCCGGGTGCGCATGTGGCGCGGTGGAACTCCTCCGGAGGATGCCTCCTGGTCCGTGCTTCCCGCGGCGCGCACCAGCCGGGTGCATGTCACTCCAGCCAACGCCGGCTTCGCGACCGGGTCGATGCGCGTGAGCCTCGATGACCGCCTGATGCTGACGGTTTCGGATCTTGCCGGCAACGTGCTCCAAAAGGATGCCGCGCCAGTGAGCTGGGAGGGCCGGCGCTTCACCATCAGCAAGCAGCAGACCAAGGAGGACCACTACTTCGGCCTTGGAGACAAGCCCGGTCCGCTCGACCGCTCAGGCGAAGTCTTCACCCTGTGGAACACAGACTCGTTCGGATGGCAGGAGTCGACGGATCCCATCTACAAGAGCATTCCGTACTTCCTCGATGTGAACCGCGGCCGTGCGCTGGGAGTCTTTCTCGATAACACCTGGCGCACCAGCTTCGACTTCGGGCGTACGGATCCGGACAGCACCACGATCGGTGCGATGGGCGGTCCGGTCGATTACTACCTGCTCTACGGGCCGGAACCGAAAGCCGTGGTCTCCGAGTGGGCGTGGCTGACCGGGACTACCCCGCTGCCGCCCGTGTGGGCGCTCGGGTTCCAGCAGTCGCGCTACAGCTACTATCCCGAATCGCAGCTGCGGGAAATCGCAGCCACCCTGCGCCGGGACCGCATCCCGTCCGACGTCCTGTGGCTCGATATCGATTTTCAATACAAGAACCGGCCGTTTACGGTGAACGAAGCGGCGTACCCGGATTTCGGCGGCATGGTGAAGGACCTGGCCCGCGAGCAGTTCAAGCTGGTGGTGATCACCGACCTGCATGTGGCGCGGCAGCCAAACATCGGCTACGCGCCCTATGATTCCGGGACCGCGGGTGATCGCTTCGTCAAGAGAGCGGACGGCTCCGTCTATGTGGGTGAGGTATGGCCCGGGCCTTCCGTGTTTCCCGACTTTACCCAGGCGAGCACCCGTGAGTGGTGGGGAACACTGTTCAAGACCTTCATCGACCAGGGGGTGGCGGGCTTTTGGAACGATATGAACGAGCCGGCGGTCTTCGACGGTCCGGGCAAGACCATGCCGGACGATGTGCAGCACCGCATCGACGAGCCCGGCTTTAAGCAGCGCACGGCGACGCATCTTGAGATCCACAACATCTACGG
Source organism: uncultured Acidobacteriaceae bacterium (assembly GCA_964252445.1). GTDB lineage: Bacteria > Acidobacteriota > Terriglobia > Terriglobales > Acidobacteriaceae > EB88. Next base: position 61,218 of record CAXUND010000002.1, read on the forward strand.
GACCGAAAATGCCCGCGGGACCTACGAGGGCCAGCTGAGACTGCGGCCGAACGAACGGCCCTTCACCATGACGCGTGCCAGCGGGGCCGGCGGCCATCGCTACGCCACCACCTGGACAGGCGACAACAGCTCCACGTGGAATCACCTGCGCATGACCATTCCGCAGCTGGTGAACCTGGGATTGAGCGGCTTTTCGCTTGCCGGAGCAGATGTGGGCGGCTTTGCCGGTTCACCCTCGCCCGAGCTGCTGACCAAGTGGATCGAGATTGCCGCCTTCCAGCCGATCGATCGCGACCACTCTGCCAAGGGCACCCGCATGCACGAGGTGTGGGTGGACGGCCCGGAGCAGGAGGCCATCCGCCGGCGCTTCATTGAAGAGCGTTACCGGCTGCTGCCGTACCTGTACACGGTGGCGGAAGAAGGCTCGCGAGACGGGTTGCCGATCAACCGTCCGCTCTTCCTGGAGTTCCCGCATGCAACCGAAGACGGGCGTCCATTCGACCTTGAAAGCGGCAGTGAGTTCATGGTTGGCAGCCGTCTCTTGGTCGCGCCCAACCCCTCGCCCGACGAGATCGCCCCGTACACCGTGCACCTGCCGCCCGGCACCTGGTACGACTACTGGACCGGGGAGCAGTACACGCGAACGCAGGCGACAGGCGCACTCGATCTCGAACAGCGCGACAAGGTGATCGCCCAGAAGCCCCTCATGATGGAGCCGAAGCTGGCCGAACTGCCGGTGTACGTGCGCGGCGGGACGATTTTGCCGGTCGCGCCGCTTACCCAGAGCACGGCGGAGGTTCCGCAGGGTCCGCTGACGTTGCGGGTGTACCCGCCTGCCCCCGGCTCAGGCGCGGGTGAAGCGTGCACGGGCGAGGTCTACACCGATGACGGGCACAGCTTTGACTTCCGCAAGGGTCAGTACGCCCGCGTCGGCTTCAGCTGCTCGGTTGCCGCAGACGGCGCGCTGACGGTCGACATTGCGAAGCAGGAGGGTAGCTGGAGGCCCTGGTGGCGGTCGTACAGAATTGAGGTCGTGGGCTCGACGGCGACACGTGCCGCGGTCAACGGCAGGCAAGTGGAGGCTGACCAGGCGGGAGGCCGTCCCGGGTTGACGATCCCTGCCGAGAGCGGCGGCTCGCACATCGTGCTGCGAAGGGATTAAGGTTGGTGTCTGCGATGCCTCAATAAGCGACTCCAGGAGCACGATGCGACCCCTTGCTGCGGTTTTCCTTCTATTGATTGCGCCTTCTGTTTTTGCGAAGGCGCAGGTGGTTCCGGCGGATAAGGCCGATGAAGCGCGTATCGACCGCCTGCTGGGGCAGATGTCGGTCGAAGAGAAGATGAGTTTGATCCGCGGCGACGCCGAGCCGGAGGCGACCAACCAGGGGCAGGCCGGCTACCTGCCCGGCGTGCCGCGGCTGGGAGTCCCCTATCTGCGCATGGCTGATGGTCCCCCAGGCGTGCTGACGCGGGTTGCCGGCCAGGCGCAGACCGCGACCATGGGCGTCGCGGCAACCTGGAGCCTTAAGGACGCAGAGCAGAATGGAGTGGCCATCGGCCGCGAGGCGCGCTCACTCGGCATCGATGTCGTGCTGCAGCCGTTTATCAACATCGACCGCGACCTCACCTTTTCGCGCAGCTACAACACGCTGGGTGAAGACCCTTTTCTCAACGGGATGATGGGCGCGGCGGAGATTCGGGGAGAACAGGCACAGGGAGTCATGTCCATGGCCAAGCACTACGTGGCCTATGACTCCGAATCCTTCAACGTCGTCGTCGATCAGCAGGCGCTGCATGAGGTTTACGTTGCGCCGTTTGACCTGGCGATCAAGGCTGGTGTGGCCTCGATCATGTGCTCCTACAACAAGATCAACGGGCGCTTTGCCTGCGGGAATGCGGACACGCTCAAGACCATCCTTCGTGATGAGCTTGGGTTCAAGGGTTTCCTCACGTCGGACTGGGGTGGGGTGCACAACGTGCACTTCATCAACGAGGGATTAACCATGGAGATGCCGGGCGAGGTCTCCGAGGACAGCCCCTTCGCCGGCATGATGCACACCTACTTCCGCACGCGGCCTGAGAACTCCGGCCCGCCCACCAAGCCGAACCTGGGCGCGCTTGCGGGCATGCTCGGGGGCACCATTCCGGAGGAGACCAAGGGCGGCGGCATGGATATGTCGGCCTTTCCTATGGAGGCCGATCCCAAGACCATGCGCGATGCTCTGGCGGACGGGTCGGTCACGGAAGCAACCGTGAACGAAGCGGCGCGACGCGTGCTGTACGAGATGGATCGCTTCGGCTATCTCGACGGCAAGCAGAAGCATGAGGTCACGCCCCAGGATCTCGAGGGTAACGGGGCGATTATCGAAAAGACCGCGGAGGATGCGGCGGTGCTGCTCAAGAATGAAGGCGGCATCCTGCCTTTGAAAGCTCACGACAGCATCGCCATGATCGGGCCGACTGCTGGACAGGTGGCTTCAATTGGGACCTTCGGTGAGCGGTCGCCCGGCATCCCGGAGCGCCAGGTAGGTCCGCTGAACGCACTCAAGAAGCTGGCGCCCGGCACGTCGGTGACCTTTGCCGTGGCGGACGACATGACCGGCACGCCGATCGGCCCGGGACTGTTCTCGCACGATGGCAAGCCCGGCCTGCTGCTCACGGATACCACCGGCAGCACGACTGTCGATGACGCGATTAATTTCACCAAAGCCAACGGCAATGCGCTACCGCCAAACACAGTCGCGACGTGGAAGGGCGAGGTCACTGTTCCTGCTGACGGATCCTACTGGTTCTACCTGCAGGCTCTGGGCACGCGCGCCATGTTTAGCCTTGACGGCAAGGAGGTGGGCCGGACCGGCGCGGTTAAGGGCACCGTCCACGGCGACGTGCAGCACGCCACGCAGGACAACGGACTGCCCACGACCGACGGACTGGACAACGTGCGCCGCGCGGTCGAGCTGACGCGGGGCGCGCACAAGATCGAGGTCTCGACGTCGGTCGATACGTCCAATGCGCCTGTCCAGGTTCGGCTGAACTGGATGACACCCGAAGCACGCGAGCGCGCCCACGCTGCGGCGATCGACGCGGCACGCCGAGCGAAAACGGCAGTGGTGTTTGTGTGGACGCGGGATAAGCCGCACTTTGAGCTTCCGGGCGAGCAGGACAAGCTGGTCGAGGAGATTGCTGCCGTCAACCCGAACACGGTGGTCGTGCTGAACACCAGCCAGCCGGTGGCGATGCCCTGGATCGACAAGGTTAAGGGCGTACTCGAGATGTGGTGGCCGGGCGACGAGGGCGGCCTCGCGACCGCGAGGACGCTGTTGGGGCAGAGCAATCCCGGAGGACGCCTGCCCATGACCTGGGCGAAGGCGCTGACAGATTATCCGGCGACTTCACCCGCTCACCCAGAGCGCTCGGCGAAGGGCGTCGAGGGCAAGACTACCTTCTCGGAGGGCGTGCTGGTGGGGTATCGCTGGTTCGACGACCAGAAGATCGAGCCGCTCTATCCGTTTGGTTACGGGCTGTCCTACACGAATTTCGCGATGTCCGATCTAAGAGTCACACCCGGCCCGGGCGGCGGGGCGCATGTGTCTGTGCGGGTCAGGAATAATGGGAGCGTCGCCGGGGACGAGGTGCCGGAGATCTATCTGGACGCCCCCGCGAACAAGCCGCAGGGTGTGCAGTTCGCACCCAAGACGCTGGTGGCCTTCGACAGAGTGACACTAGCGCCTGGTGAGGAGCGCGAGGTGACGCTCGAGATTGCGCCACGGGCATTTGAGTACTGGTCTGTCGAGAAGAAGGCTTGGGTGAAGCCAGCCGGAAGTCGTACGCTACGGGCCGGGTCCTCTTCGCACGACCTGCCATTGACGGCTGCGGTTGAATAGAACGCGAGACCTGGTTGAAAAGACCGGCTTTACTGCCGGTCTGAGTTATCTCGAAAGCTTTGGAGGCGCGGGCCGGGATCGAACCGGCGCATAAAGGTTTTGCAGACCTCTCCCTTACCACTTGGGTACCGCGCCACACGGAAAAACCAACTGCCGCTACCTCGTGGGGCTCAGGTCGGGAGGGAGAGCCGACTGGAGCGGGAGACGGGACTTGAACCCGCGACCCTCGCCTTGGCAAGGCGATGCTCTACCACTGAGCTACTCCCGCTTGGTACTCACTGAGTCTACTGAACGGGTTCGCCGGGGTCAACTTGCCCACCCGACCACCATCCCCTGGTTACCGAGCCGTGGCCAGGGCGCCATCCGGCTGCATTGCCGAGTCTTTTGCCGCCTTGGCCAGCTCCTGGAGCTTTGCCCGCGCCCGCTCCACGTAGTCGCTCAGCGCGACGTCCTCGTTATTGTCAAAGCGGGCAATGGTCTGCTCGGACAGCCTCGCCGCCAGCTCCGTCTGCCCCGTGCTCTCGTAGATGCGCGCACCGCTCAGCAGTGCTTTGGCGACCTGTTCGCGAATCGCAGCCTCCGGCGAGTTCCCGAATCGCTCCACAAGGTCGGCATAGATCGGGATCGCCTCCTCCGGTTTGCCCATCTCGGTCATGGTCGCGCCGCGATTGAAGATCGTCCTGGCCACCTGCTTCTGCAGCAGCGGCTCGGTTGCCTGATCAAAGCGCCGCAGCAGCTCGGCGTATACCTCCATCTCCTCTTCACTGCGGCTCATGGTGCCCAGCGTATACCCCTTGCTCAGCAGCGCCTTGGCTACTTGTTCGCGCAATCCCAGTTCCTCGGCCGTGCCAAACTGCGCGACCACCTGGTCATACATGTCGATCGCGCCCTGCGGGTCGCCCGGAGAGGCCAGGGTTGCTCCCTTCAGGGTCATGCCTTTGGCTACCTGCTCCCGCAATCCCGGCTCGGGCGAATCCTTGAAGCGACGCACAAGCTCGTCATAGTCGGCCATCTCTTCGACCCTTTCGCCCAGTGAGTTGCGGGCAATGCCGCGGTTCAGCAGCGCCTTGGCCACCTGTTCCCGCAGCGCGGGCTCGGGCGCAGCCGAATACCGCTCGATCAAATCTGTATATTGCAGCAACCCCTTCGGCATAGCGCTTCAACACCACCAGCGACCAGCCCTTGTTGTACATCGCAGTGGCAAGGTTCTCTACGATCACCGCGTCCGAGTCGTGATCGAAACGGGTCAGCAGCTCGGCGTACGGGCGCAGCGACTCCTCATTCCGATCCATCTGGTTCAAGAGCAAGCCCTTGTTGAACAGCGCCTTGGCCACCTGCTGCCGGATCTCGGGCTCCGTGGCCTGAGCGAAACGCTGCGCCAGCGAGCCGTAGGTGGCAATGGCCTCCTGCCGCCGGTTTAGGGCCTTCAAGGTCATCGCCCACCAGAACATGGCATCGGAGACCTGGATCCGGGTGGCTGAGTCTTGCTGATCCTGCTCGGAGAGCAGATCGGCGAGCTTCACTACGTCCTCATACCCTTCGAGCTCCTCGGCGCTGTTGTCATAGAGCCCGCGAGCCGCCTCCATCAAGGCGAACAGCGCCTCGCGCCGATCACCCATCGGCAGCGAATAGAAGTCTACGCGGCGTGCCTCCTGGATGGCCTTCCGGTGCTCACCCTTCGCCATCGCGGCGCGGAAAGGTACCAGGCTGTCCGGGCCCACCCTTTTTTCTGAGTCACGTGCTGCCTTGACACGCTTAATGACTTCCTTGAAATTGTAGTCATCCGACGCCGTGATCCAGCGTTCCGCCGTGTCCAGCGCCTTCAGGCGCTCATAGAAAAAGTCGAGCGGATTTCGCATGAGCGGCGGCACCGGCAGTTCCAGCTGTTCGATAATCTCCGCAAAAACAACATCAGCTGGCAGCAGTTCGGGAACGCTCGACCCGGGCGTCGTCCGTGCAGATTGCTTGGCGCTCTCCCAGTTCGCCGGAGCGCTCTGAGCTCCCACTTCCGAAGCTCCGGCCTGTTTGAGGTCCTGCGGCATCTGGCCCCCGGATGGCACCTGCTCATCCGGCACGACGAAGTTGACGTCATCGCTCTCCTTCAGCCAGAGCGGCAGCTCGTCGATATCACCTCTGCGGTAGCAGAACCAGTAGATGGGCGTTCCCAGCGCTCCCACGGCCAAACGCTCCTTGAACGAGGTCATCAGGATGTCACCCTCCCAACCGCTGTAGCCCACCACCAGCGGCGAGTAGTTGGCCAGAGCCTGCGAAAGGGTGCGCAACATGGGCGCATTGCCGGAGCGCGCGGCGATCTCATTCTGCAGATTGCAGCAGTCATAGAACCAGAAGGACCCGTGCACATGGATGATCTGCAGGTTTTCCGACTCGATGTTCATCCTGCTTACGGTTTGCGGATGATCGCAGATCAGCGGCCGCTCTCCATAAAGCTCCAGAGCCTTGCTGAGCATCTCGTCGAAGTTCGTGGTGAAAACGGTTCGTGCCACACGGTCGGCCACAAGGATGCGCGCAAGTTTGTCATTGGCGCGCGAGATACTTACCTTCGACATGATGCTATCCAGGTATTTGCGCCGGGTGCGAGCCGAGGTGTACCCGCGCTGAAACCAGTGCGAATACCTTTCCATCATGGAGCGCCCGGTCGGCAGATCAGGGGTCTCGTAGTATTTCTTCGCGCGCTCGCGACAATGCTTCTCGATGTCACCGGCGAGCGGAACCTCAGGCGCCGAGACCCCCGCACCCACAATGAAAAAGAACGGCGATCGCTCCTCCTGATCGACGATCTGATGGATCTCGGAGACCGCTTTCTTCAAGCACATCTGGTTCATACGCGCGACTCCAGCTGAACTGCGGACCGGAAAAGTATAAGAGAGTTCGTCCCGTTTTCAGACAGTATTCAGCAGGCCATTGATCAGACTGGTGGTGGCTCAGGTTTTTGCGCCTGATCCATCCGGAACCAGGGTCATTTCACCTGAGACCCGCGGCGCAAGTGAGCATGCTACTGCGCCGCCAGCGCCGCGCCCCGGCCGGCTGACACGCTCACGATCTCTCCATCGCGCATGCGCAGGATGCGATCGGCGATCTCGGCCGCTTCGGGGTTGTGGGTGATCATCAGCACGGTCTGGCCGAACTCCTGGTTGGAGCGCCGCAGCATGCTGAGCACGATGTCGGAGTTTTTGGTGTCGAGGTTGCCGGTGGGCTCGTCCGCGAGAATGATGGCAGGGTTGGTGACCAGTGCGCGCGCGATGGCCACGCGCTGCTGCTCGCCGCCTGAGAGCTCCGACGGCCGGTGGTGGAGCCGTCCGCTAATGCCGAGCATGCCGGAAAGCTGCTCCAGCCGCCCACGGTCGAGCGGTTCCGCGGCGCCTGAAATCTCGTGCGCGATCTCGATGTTGCCCATCGCGGACAGTGTCGGCATCAGGTTGAACTTTTGGAAGATGAAGCCGATCTTGGTCTTCCGCATAAGCGTCCGCTCGGCGTCGGAGAGCGCGGCGAAGTCAACGCCATCGATAAACACGTGACCTGAGGTCGCCCGGGTCAGTCCGCCCAGGATGTAGAAGAGCGTGGACTTTCCGCTACCTGAGGGACCGACGATCGAGACAAACTCGCCGGGCTCGACGGCAAAAGTCGCACTGCGAAGCGCAGGCACATCAATCTTGCCCGCGCGGTAGGTCTTGCCCAAATTTTCTGCTCGAATGATTGGTTGAGCCATGTTGTTCATTCGCCGACTCGCGGCCTGTTCCCCGACCAATTCTACGTCGGAGGCTCTACGCTTTTCCGGCGAGAATCGCCACCCCGGAGACTTCGGTCACCATGCGGCCTAGTGGCGCGACTGTCTGCTATGAACTCAGGACGTTGATCTCCCATCGCGGAGCTTTACGACGCGCGAACCTGCGCGGGGTGCGCGCCGGCCTCCTCCTTGGGGCCAAGCTGTGCAGCTGAGTCAAATGGATCCCGCGCCAGGCTCTGCTTCTTGGGCCCGCGCTTGCGCGCGAGCAGCATGCGGATGCGCTCCAGCAACTCCAACGGCGCGCCCGCTCCCTTGGGCAGGAAAGCATCTGCGGCATCCGCACGCTCAAACGCTTTGACCGTCCCGCTGACGATCATCATCGGTAATTCGGGAGCGACCAGCTTCATGCGGCGCACTAACTCATTGCCGTCCATCTGCGGCATCAGCAGGTCACAGAGCACCAGGTCGATGCCGCCGCCTTCGAGGATCTCAAGCGCCGCGGCAGCTGTGGCGGCTGAGATGACCCGGTAGCCGCGCGTCTCCAGCATGAACTTGCGAACCGAGAGTACCTGTTCGTTGTCGTCCACCGAGAGGATCACTTTTCTTGGGCGCATGCTTTCCTTCCGCTCCGGCTTGCGGCCGGTGGCCGGTCTGCTCCGGACACACGACAAGCGTGTGCTCCCCGGATGGGGTTCCGTCGGCCGCATCCTGACCGTGCCAGACGGTCAGGATGCGAGAGCAAGGGTTGCCGGCTGAGGCGTGACTCGAATGCCTCGCCCCTAAAAAGGAAGGAGGGTCCTTGCGTCACATCAGCGATCTTGCTCAGCTTGGGTGTGCTTTGGTTCCTAAAATGATGCGCGATCCCTGGTCGTGGACTGACGGGTTGATCAACGCCTGCTCAGATTACGGCTGGCGGAGAGATGCTGCAATGGCGAAGCTGAAGCGAAATCCCCTCCATTTTCCGGATGATTTTCTTAATAAAGGTGCTTCAGCGCTGCCATGCTGCATGGAACCGCGATCCCGTTTGTTGAAAGCATGTGCATCCCTGAAGGAAAAGGCGTCGCCATGCCGCGGGAACGGTGCTCCCAGGCGCATCCCAGGACAACAATGGCGAAGCTGCCATTGACAGGCGACGCTGCCACTCCTATCCTGCCCTTAGCGATGACGCCCTCCGCCCAGATCGCGCCCGTCGACGCAACTTGCTGTTGCTGTCGGGCGATCTGTATGGTGCGGGCGAGTCTCTAGCAGCTTTCCTGGAACTCTACCCCGCTCCCCATCGCTGTCTCTCCCGTGAGCCAACTCCGGAAACTCTCCCGCGCTCTACGCATCTCTCTAAGTGACAGAATCATTCGAGGACACCTGATGAGCATCGGCACAGAAACGACCCGTTTTCCCCGCATCAACGATCTGGCTCCTGACTTCCAGGCGAAAAGCACCCACGGCGTGATCAAGCTCTCCGACTACACAAGCAAGGGCAAGTACGTGATGCTCTTCTCGCATCCTTCGGACTTTACCCCGGTATGCACCACTGAGTTCATCGAGTTCGCCAAGCGCCAGGCAGACTGGGACCGGCTCAATGTGCAGCTCATCGGCGTTTCAATCGACAGCCTGAACTCTCATATCGCCTGGGTGCGCGACATCGAGGAGCATGCCAGGGTAACCATCGGCTTTCCGGTGATTGCGGATCTTGATCAGAAAGTCGCCGCCGCCTACGGCATGGTTCACGAAGCGGTTTCCGACACCGCCACGGTGCGCGCCGTCTTCATCATCGATCCCAAGCAGTTGATCCGGGCGATCATCTACTACCCGATGCAGCTGGGGCGGAGCGTGGACGAGCTGGTGCGCGTCTTTGAGGCGATCCAGGTGGGCGATGCAAATAAGGTCTCCTTGCCGGCGAACTGGCAGCCTGGCGACCAGGTGATTGTGCCTGCTCCGGCGACCACCGAGGACGCGGCCAAGCGCCTGAACGGCGGCGGAGCGGGCCTGCAGGTGGACACCTGGTACCTGTCGAAGAAGCTGCTGGATCCGGCGGCCAAGTAGAGTCTTTAGTCCGTACGCGGTAAAAGCAACGCCCCGCTTACTCCCGGCGGGGCTTTTCTCTTGCAGCCAGGCGGCTCAGGCTTTCCAATACAAGTCTCACCAGGAGACTCCAATCGCCCACGCCGCCGCCGCCCCGCTCACCGCGCGTCGTCCCCTGCGCCGCCTCGGGCTGCTGCCGCTGGTCGCTGCCACCTACTTCATGGTTTCCGGCGGCCCTTACGGGATTGAGGACATTCTCGGCGGCGCGGGTTACCTCAAGGCGCTGATCATCCTGCTGGTGCTGCCGTTTATCTGGACGCTGCCCACGACGCTGATGATCGGGGAGCTTGCGAGTGCGATTCCTGCTGAGGGCGGCTTCTACGTCTGGGTGCAGCGTGCGCTGGGACCGTTCTGGGGTTACCAGGAGGCGTGGCTCTCGCTCACGGCTAGTGTCTTTGACATGGCCATCTACCCGACCTTGTTTGTGCTTTACCTGGCGCGGCTGTTCCCGGCGTGGACAACCGGCTGGCGCGGTACGGGGTGGGAGCTGGCGCTGGTGGCAGGCTGCTGCCTATGGAACCTGCGCGGCGCCCCCGCGGTTGGCCGCGGAGCCATGGTCATGTTCGTGGCTCTGCTGTCGCCGTTCGCCATCCTCTCCGGCGTTGCCATCGGCCACGGATGGCTGCACCCGGCTCCGCACGGCCTCTGGACTGCGCCGCCGGCCGGAGGCACCAGCCTGTCAACCGCCGTCCTGGTCGCAATGTGGAATTACATGGGTTGGGACAACGCCTCAACAGTCGCTGCGGAGGTCGAGAACCCGCCGGTCAACTATCCTCGCGCGATGCTGATCGCGTCGGCAATCGTGGCGCTTGCCTACATCGTCCCGCTTGCTGCTGTGGCCTACGTCGGCATGCCGCTTGACCAATTTACGACCGGCGCCTGGGTGGTCGCGGCTGCCGCCATCGTCGGTCCATGGCTGGGCGTGGCCATCGTTGTCGGCGGCATGCTGAACGGGTTGGGCATGTTCAACGCGCTCACGCTCTCCTACACGCGCCTGCCGGTGGCGCTCGCCAGGGACGGCATGCTTCCGCCCTGGCTGGCGCTGCGCAACCGGCGCGGAGTGCCTTGGGTCGCGATCCTTGCCTGCGGCGCCGCGTGGGCGATGGCGCTGGGCTTCAGCTATGAACGGCTTATCTCGATCGACCTGATGCTCTACGGTTCAAGCCTGGTGCTTGAATTCATCGCGCTGATCGTTCTGCGCGTCCGTGAACCGGGCATGGCGCGGCCCTTTCGCATGGGATCGCTGGGGACCGCGAGCTTGCTCTCGGCCATGCCGGTGATGCTGGTCGGCTACGCGCTGTGGTCAGCGCGCGATGAGCGGCTCGCAGGCATGCCGGCGCTGGTCTTCGGTCTGTTGATCGCCGCACTGGGGCCGGCCTGCTACTGGATCTCGAGAAGGTACTGGACGCGATCTGACCAGGTCTAGCTCTTTCCGGCGCTGAATGCATTCACCGCGGCGACGATCCGCTCGCGCGCAAATGCCGCATCATGCCAGCCGTGTACTTCGACGCGCTTGCCTTCAAGGTCCTTGTAGATCGAGAAGAAATGCGTGATCTCGCGCAGGATGTGAGCGTAAATCTGACGGTAGTCCGTGATCTCGGTGAAGCGCGGGTTCCCCACGTTCACCGCGAGAACTTTCTCATCAAGCGTGCCCTGGTCCAGCATCTCAAGCACCCCTATGGGCCGCACCTGCGTCAGGCAGCCGACGAAGGTCGGCTCGTCCACCAGCACCAGCACGTCTAGCGGGTCGCCGTCTTCGCTCAGCGTCGAAGGGATAAAGCCGTAGTCGCCGGGATAGTGCACAGGAGAGTGCAGGTTGCGGTCGAGCCGAAAAACATGCAGCTTCTTGTCATACTCGTACTTGTTGACGCCGTCGCCCGGGATTTCAATGACCGCGTTGACCACTTCCGGTGACTTATCGCCGACGGGCAATTCCAGGTAGTTGACCATGGATACTTCCTGTTCTGGGGTGAAGGTGGAGTTGAGATCACCCATACACGGTTTATAATCGGCCACGATGAAGGCCCATGTCTATGTGGTGTCAAAACGCACGGTGCTGGATCCGCAGGGACAGGCGATTCACGGCGCGCTCAGGAAGATGCAATATCGCGGCGTCGCGGACGTGCGCCAAGGGAAGTACTTCGTGCTGACCCTTGATGACACACTTGACCCCAAGGCCGCGGATGCCGAAGTAGAGCGCATTGCGCGCGAAGTGTTGACCAACCCCGTGATCGAGGAGTTCACCTACTCGCTCGAATCCTCCAAGTAGCCTCGCCGTTACAATCGGGGTATGTGCGGCATTGTTGGCTATGTAGGTCCTGAAGACGTTGTCTCTGTCATCCTTGAAGGTTTGCGCCGGCTGGAATACCGCGGCTATGATTCTGCCGGCATTGCTGTCGGCGGTACCGGGCAGGGGCTTGAACTGCGGCGCGCGTCTGGCAAGCTGCGCCATCTTGAACAGTTCGTGCGTGAGCATCCGATGCACGGGAGCTACGGCATCGGGCACACGCGCTGGGCGACGCACGGGCGGCCTACAGAGGAGAACGCCCACCCCCATCGAGACTGCTCCGGCAAAATCGTTGTCGTCCACAACGGCATTATCGAGAACTATCTGAAGCTCAAGCATGAGCTGCAGGCGAAGGGCCACCAGTTTGTCACAGAGACGGATACAGAAGTGGTGGCGCACCTGATCGAAGAAGAACTGCATGGTGGCGGGCTGCTGGTCGAGGCGGTGCGCCGCTCGGTGAAGCAGCTTACCGGCGCCTTTGCTATCAGCACCATCTTCGAGGACGAGCCGAATACCATTGTGGTCGCAAGGATGGGGCCGCCCGCGGTGATCGGCATCGGTGACGGCGAGTATTTTGTCGCGTCCGATGTCCCGGGAATCCTTCACCACACTCGCAATTTCTACTTTCTCGAAGATGGGGACATCGCCGTGCTGACCCCTGCTGGAGTGGCGCTATCTGACTTCGACGCCCATCCGGTCACGCGCAAGGTCACGCGCATCGCCTGGGACCCGATCCAGGCGGAAAAGGGCGGTTACAAGCACTTCATGCTCAAGGAAATCTTTGAGCAGCCGCGCGCGATCCGGGACACCACGCTGGGACGTGTCTCGATGAACACCGGCCGGATATTTCTCAGCGAGATGCAGATCACGGCTGAAGAGTTCAAGGCCGCCACGCGGCTTAACATAGCCGCCTGCGGAACCAGCTGGCACGCGGCGATCGTGGGCAAATTCATGATTGAGCGCCTGGCGCGACTGCCGGTTGAAGTTGATTACGCGAGCGAGTTTCGCTACCGCGATCCTATTCCTAACGCGACCGCACTGGGGCTTCTGGTCACGCAGTCCGGAGAGACGGCGGACACGCTGGCCGCGCAGCGGGAGATGATCGCCAAAGGGTCGAAGACCATCGCCATCTGCAACGTCGTCGGCGCGGCGGTCGCGCGCGAGGCGCAGGGCGTGGTCTACACCCATGCGGGGCCGGAGATCGGGGTCGCGTCCACCAAGGCGTTTACCGCGCAGCTGACCGCGATGTTCCTGCTCGCGATGCACCTGGCCCAGGTGCGCGACTCGATCACGGACGAGCAGAGCAGGGCGCTGGTGGGCGAGTTGACCTTGCTGCCGGGAAAGATCGAGGAAATCCTGCGCGCCCTTGACTCGCAGTGCGAGGCGCTCGCGAGGACTTACTGCAATGCGAAGGATTTTCTGTTTCTCGGCCGGGGCATTCACTATCCCATCGCGCTGGAAGGAGCGCTCAAGCTCAAGGAAATCTCCTACATCCACGCGGAGGGCTACCCGGCAGGCGAAATGAAGCATGGACCCAACGCGCTGATCGACGAGACGCTGCCCATCGTCGCGCTCGCAACACGGGACAGGAACGACGCCGGCTCTTCGGTGCGCTACGAGAAGTCGCTGTCGAACATACAGGAAGTGACCGCGCGCTCGGGCAAGGTGATCGCCGTGGCGACGATCGGCGATGAAGAGATACGGCAGCTGGTCGATCACGTCCTGCACATCCCGGAAGCTCCGGAACTACTGACGCCGATCCTCGAAGTGGTGCCGCTGCAATTGCTGGCCTACCATATCGCCGTGCGCCGCGGATGCGACGTCGACCAGCCCCGGAACCTGGCCAAGTCCGTCACGGTCGAGTAAGGGTCGCTCTGCCATGCCGCTGCCCGGCCTGCCCTCTGAACCGAGTCGCGGCCGCATACCTTCGCTCGATGGCCTGCGGGCGGTTGCGATCCTGCTGGTGATCGGCGTTCACCTCGGGCAGCGGTATCTCACACTTGCGCAAGCCCGCATCGCAGGCTTGTTTGTCGCCGACGGTGTCGGCATCTTTTTTGTGCTCAGCGGATTCCTGATCACCACGCTGCTGCTGCGGGAGCATGAGCGCACCGGCGGTATTGCTTTGGGGGCCTTCTATCTCCGCCGCACTCTGCGCATCCTGCCGCCCCTCTACGTGTATCTCGCCGTGGTGATGCTGCTTTCCGCCGTCCTCCAGTTGCACCAGCGAGGCATCGCCGCCAGCGTGTTCTTCTACCGCAACATGGTAGACCCGCCCCAATCTGCGCTCACCGAGCATGTCTGGTCGCTCTCGCTTGAGGAGCAGTTCTATCTGCTCTGGCCCTTCGTCTTCGTGCTCGCGCTCAAACGTGGAGGCAGGGGGGCAGCCGCTGGTCTTGCTGCCGGCCTTATCCTCGCGGCGCCTGTAGTTCGAGTCGGCGTCTGGGCCACCCACCTGCCCATCTTTGCGCATCGCGAAGGCTACTTCCTCTTTGCCCGCATGGATGCGCTGATGTCCGGCTGCTTGATGGCCATGCTTGTTGGAACACCCCGTTTCGAGCGCCTGTTCACACGCGTTTCGCAGCTATGGTGGCTGCTGCCTCTCTACTTCTTTCTTCTCTCCGGGCTGTTGAACGCGGCGCTCGGCAACGCCTGGCATCTGACCTTGGGTTTGACGCTCGACAGCCTCACCGCGGCCTTGTTCATCCTCTGGTGCGCGCGCCACGCTGCCCATCCGGTGGGACGTCTGCTGAATGCACCTCCTATGGTGATGCTCGGCGTGCTCTCCTACAGTGCGTATCTATGGCAGACACTGTTCACCCATGCCGAGCCGCGGTTAGGCTTCGTCAACGAGCTACCGTGGAGCCTGGGCATGATGCCGCTGGCCGCGTGGCTCTCCTACACGTTGATTGAACGCCCATCGTTCGCTCTGCGCGGGCGGATAGTAAAACGGCTGTCGCGTGCAGCATGCGCCCGGGAAGTATGCTGAGTGGATCGCATCCCAGGCGGCGCGCCTCTGCCTGGCAGAGGTCAAAGCGGCGCCCGTCGGCTATGTGGTCCTACTGTTCCCGATTTACCCGTAGAAGTTGATTCGAGCGATATGGAAGTTAAACGCATCTACCTGCTGCATCGCTTTCAAGGTACCGGAGTAGGCCGTGCGCTGATGCAGTGGGCGGTCGAGACTGCACGCGCGATGGATAAGACACGTCTGCTGCTGGCCGTCTATGCGGGCAATGCCAAAGCTATCGCGTTCTATCAAAGGTATGGATTCAATGAGGTAGGAACGCGTGAGTTCCGAGTAGGCAATGGTACTTATCACGACCTGGTTCTCGGACTGGAGATATAGCCATGCGAACACTTTGGATTGCTGCTGTTGCTACCTTCCTCTTTTGCGCGAAAGCCCAAGCCGGCGGAGTTACAGGCGACTGGATTACACCCGGAACGGCAGCGGTGCGCATTTATCCTTGCGGGACGAACATCTGCCTGCGGCTTATCCGGCTCGATCCAAAGCTCCCGGCGACCAGGGATATATACAACCCCGACACCACTTTGCGCAGCCGTCACCTGTGCGGACTGGATATCGGCTTTAATTTTCGCTCAGGTGCCGGAGACTCCGCATCCGGTGGTAAGTTATATGACCCGCAATCCGGTAAGACTTACAGCGGCAAGATGGTCGCGCAGGGAAATCTTCTTAAATTGCGAGGATATTATTTGATTCCGCTATTTGGCCGAACCGAGATATGGCATCGCTCGCCGCAGCCAGTCCAGCCCTGCGGCTAAACTTTTTGTGAACGCTGAACATCCTGGACTCCATGGACGCGACGCAACCCCAGTACCATGCGGTCTAAGTGCCGCACATCTTCTGCCTCGACTGTAAGCTCGACAATCGCTGTATCGTTCGGTCCGGAGCGAGTGTCAATCGACCGAATGTTAGTGTTTTCTTCGCTGATGATGGCCGTCATTTCCTTGAGCATGCCGGGACGATCATCGCAGAAGACGGTCAGCCGAACCGGGTAGGTACGGCGGCCGGCACTGGCAACCGTATCGCCGGCGGTTTTTCCCCACTCAACCGAGATGCGGCGATCGGACTCATAGAGCAGGTTCTGCACGTTCGGGCACGATCGCCCGTGTACCGCTACGCCTTTGCCGCGCGTGACGTAGCCGATGATCTCCTCGCCCCGGATCGGGTTGCAACATCGCGCCCGGTAGACCAGCATCTCGTCGTGCCCTTCCACCTGCAACGAGTCCGCGCCCGCAGACCCCGAGTGCAGTGTCAGCCGCTTGCCGGCTTCTGGGTCGAGCAGCGACTCGGTCTCCGGGGCCGGATGGTTCGACAAGATGCCCGGCGCCAGGCGATTGAGCACCTGCCGTGCAGAGTACTTGCCGAACCCGATCGCCGCCATCAGATCGGCCGGCGTTGACAGGCTGTACTCAGCTGCAAGCCGCGCGTAATCGGACTCCTGAAATTTCGACAAAGCCACCTTGTACTTGCGCGCCTCGCGGTCCAGCAGCTTCCGGCCGATCTCGATTGCTCGCTCACGCTGGTGCTCGTTCAGCCAGTGCTTGATCTTGTTGCGCGCTCGTGAGCTCTTGACGATTGAAAGCCAGTCGCGGCTAGGAGTGTGGCCGGACTGCGTGATGACCTCGACGATGTCCCCGTTACGCAGCTTCGCCCGCAGCGGGACGATACGCCCGTTCACCCGGGCGCCGGTACAGGCGTGGCCCACCTCCGTGTGCACCGAATAGGCAAAATCAAGCGGACTGGCATCCTTCGGCAGCACCACGACCTTCCCCTTCGGGGTGAAGGTGTACACCTCCTCCGGGTAGAGGTCGATCTTGAGCGTCGAGAGAAATTCGTTCGGGTCGGTCATCTCCCGCTGCCAGTCGACCAGCTGCCGCACCCAGGCCAGCCTCTGCTCATCGCGTGCCGAAATGGGCGAGCCTCCGGCCTTGTACTTCCAGTGCGCGGCGATGCCTTCTTCCGCGATGCGGTGCATCTCCTCGGTTCGAATCTGCACTTCGAACTGGTGCCCGTTCTCGCCCATCACGGTTGTGTGCAGCGACTGGTACAGATTGGGCCGCGGCATGGCGATGAAGTCCTTGATGCGCCCCGGCACCGGCCTCCAGATCGAGTGGATCAAGCCGAAGACTGCGTAACAATCCGCAACCGTGTTGACGATCACACGCAGCGCGAGCAGGTCATACAGCTGGTCGACATTGGTGTCCGGACCTTTGATCTTCTGGTTGATCGAATAGAGCCGCTTCATCCGCCACTCGACCCGACCTTCGATCGAGTGCTCCCGCAGCTTGTCGGTGAGCATCTCGCCCACGCCCTCGAGGAACTGCTCGCCCTCATCGCGGCGCGACTCCACCTCATCATGAACGTACTGCCAGGCCGTAGGGTCGGTATAGCGGAAGGCGAGATCCTCAAGCTCGCCGCGCAGCTTACCCATGCCCAGCCGGTGCGCCAGGGGCGCGTAGATGTCGAGCGTCTCCTGCGCGATGGCTTGCTGGCGATCCGGCTTGAGGTGCTCGAGCGTGCGCATGTTGTGCAGCCGGTCCGCCAGCTTGATCAGCACGACGCGCACATCCGTGACCATGGCCAGCAGCATCTTGCGCACACTCTCCGCCTGGCGATCCACCCGGTTCGCAAACTGGATCTTGTCGAGCTTGGTGACGCCTTCGACAATGTGGGCGACCTGGTCACCGAAGCGCGCGCTGATGTCTTCGGTGGTCACCGGAGTGTCCTCCACCGCGTCGTGCAGCAGCCCGGCGGCGATTGCCGTGGAGTCGAGCTTCAACTCGGCGAGGACAAGTGAGACCTCCAGCGGATGAAGCACGTACGGCTCGCCCGAGGCGCGGAGCTGCCCCGCATGGTGCTCCAGGCAAAACGCCCACGCTCGGCGGATGATGTCGACGTCATCTCCGGGCCGGTTGGCACGGACCATCTTCAGCAGAAGTTCAAAGCGAGGGGCGAGGGCGTCCGGAGTGGACACGAGGCCGGGCGCAAGCGGCGAAAGAGGATTTTCGGGTGGACGATGGGCCGTCGCCATATCTGATTATAGGCATCTGCGGCTAGAAACTCTGCCTTTCAGACCTTCGTGCAGCTTCAGTCCGGTCCGGAGAGATGTTCAGACTGATGTGCAGCGCTTCGCTTAACCCCAGCTAAACTCGATAGGTGTCTCGATGTCCGGATGCAGGCTCTTGTGCACGGGGCAGGTGTGCGCTGCGCGCTCCAGCTTATGCTGGTTCTCGATGCTAAGCGAGTGAGGAACGTGAATCTTCACCGCCAGCCTCCGGATTCGCCGCGGCGGGGCGCTGGTCATCTCCTTTTCGACTGTCGCCGTGCTTCCCGCAATATCGATCTCCAGGGTGCGAGCCATGATGCCCATCACTGTCAGCATGCAGGTTCCGAGCGCCGTCGCCACCAGGTCGGTCGGTGAAAAGCTCTCGCCGCGGCCTTGATTATCCTTCGGCGCGTCTGTGTTTATTGAGCTTCCGGATGGACCGTGGATGGCCCTGCAATGTAAGTCTCCCTGGTATTCGAGCTGGATGGTGACCATGGCTGTCCTTTTGCGTCTTTTAGTTCAAAGCGAGGCCCCGACAGCGACGGCTACTTAGTCTGCGCCTGTAGTTTGTTCAGTGCATCCTTGAGTGCCTCAAGCTTCTGCCCGGCTTCGGAGAGCTTCCCCGCAGCCGTCAGTTGCTGATACTCCTGGAAGTCCCTGCTCGCCTCACCGATCAGTGAAGGAACGTTGGTACTCGCTTGCGCGGAACCTGAGGCAGAAGCGGCCGTCGGCGCTGTTGCCGGCGCTCCATTCAAAGACGACGCTTCGCCACCAAAGAGCGATCCGAGTGCGGCCTCAAAGGTCGTGCCATAGGCAAGCTTGTCTTGCAATGCGAGCACCACCAGCCGCAGTTCGGGCATGGGGCTCTGCTGCGCCTGCAGATAAATAGGCTCTGCATACAGGAGCGCGCGTCCGGTAGGAATCACCAGCAGGCTTCCCCGCACAACGTGCGATCCCTGCTGATTCCACAAGGTCAGCTGACCGGAAAGCTGTGCGTTCTGATCGATGCGGGCTTCTATTTGTTGGGGCCCGTCGATGAGTCGCGTCTTCGGGAAATCATAAACTTCTGCCGTGCCGTAGTTCTCGCCGTCGCTGCGTCCAGCAATCCATCCTATAAGATTGTTTCGATTTGCCGGAGTAAATGGGAGTATCTGCACAAATTCTTCGGTTGTTTGCCCTGGCAACTTCATCAAGACATAGTTGGGCTGCATCTGCTGAGCGCTTTGCTGACCGTTTGAGTCGGTGCCGGTTTCGGTAGCGACAGTCCATAAGTCCTCACGATTGAAGAAAACCTCCGGATTGGTCATATGGTAGAGGCCATACACCGAGGCCTGCAGATCGAGCAGAGCTTCGGGGTAGCGCACATGAACGCGCAGGTCTCTCGGCATTTCTCCGGCATCTTTGAAAAGGTCGGGAAAGATGCGTCGGTAAGCGCCCAGGATCGGGTCCTCGTTGTCGAAGACAAAGAAGGTAGTGGTTCCGTTGTAAGCATCGATTACCACCTTCACGCTGTTGCGCATGTAATTTACAGGGCTGTCGCCCAGCTGATAGTGCGTCGAGTAAGGATAGTTGTTCGAGATAGTAAAATCATCGATGATCCAGGAGAGGCGGCCGTCATCGCCTACAACCACATAGGGATCGCGATCGAGGACCAGGAACGGCGCGAGCCTAGCGACTCTCTCGCGAATGTTGCGGTACATCAGAAGGCGGCTTTCCGGATTGACATCATCGCTGAAAGGCAGCGTTCCCAGATCACCGCGATCGGCAGCGATCACGACCCGACGCGCAAAGCTGCCGAGTGCGATTCCGCCTGTACCCTGGTACGACGTAAGACTATTACTCTGCCCCTGCGGGTAGTCGAACTCCTGCTGCCTCGTTTTCACGTAGACGTCAGTGTCGGTAAGTTCGCCGAAGTAAATTTCAGGCCTGGTCACCTTCAAGCCGGGAATCGTGCTCTGCACAGGCATATTGCCGAGCAGCAGAGTCGGTAACCCCTCGGCGGTAAACCCGTTTACGGGATTCATGGTCACGCCGTAGCCATGAGTGTAAACAAGCTTCTCGTTTATCCAGTTCCGGCTGCTCACAGGCAGCTTCGCTACATTCAACTCGCGCTGCGCCAGCATCACTTCGCGCATGGTTCCATTCAGGTTGTAACGGTCAATATCGATGTCGGGGAAATCATAGTAAGTGCGGATCTCCTGCACCTGGCGCAGGGTGTCCTGGAGCGCTCGCCAGTCCCACAGCCGAATATTGTCAAGCGTCTTCTGATTATGAGCTGGATCTGCTGCGTCGATCGTGGTCTCGGCCGGAAATTCCTTTTGTTCGAAGCGATCGAGCCCGTACGCTTTCCGGGTGAACTCAATGTTGTGCGCTATAAAAGGCCCTTCGCGAACAAGCTCATTCGGTTTCACGATAAAGGTGCCGACATACCAGCTCACCACCGCCAGGCCGATGTAGCAGAGTACGGCCGGCCCGACGGAGGCGATCATGGTGATGAACCCGCCACCCCTGACGGCATTCGTTCCCGCCACGATGGCACCAATCAGCAGCGCGCCTGAAAGGATCAGCAGCCCAAAGATCGTCACATGCGCGTCGGTATAGTTGATGCCGTCGAACAGCGTGTGATGATCGAACAGCTGCTCGAAGCGGCTGATGTAGACGTTGGCCGCCATCACTAGCAGCAGGAACGCGCCTGCGAGGGAGAGCCCGCGCCAGGGAGACGGTGCGATGCTGAAGCGGCGTGACTCAAGGCTTCGGGAGCCGCTGGTGATCACGAGGAACAGGACTGCCGCAGCACAGCCGGCGATCGCAAGAGCGAGCAGCCAGCCGTTGATCAGCTGCCATGCGGGCAAAGTAAACAGGAAGAAATCAAGAGGCTTGCCGAAGATGGGGTCCGACACCGTAGACACGCGGCGGGGCGCATACCAGAACAGGGCCAGCGTCGGCCAGTCTGCCATCATGACCAGACCGGCCAGGATCGCGATCCCGGTAGACGCGACCCAGGAGATGAAACGCAGAGCCGGCGCGACCGGAAAATGGACCTCGCGGCCGGCTATGACCAGCGCGCGGGAGCCCGGCAGGTCGGCCCGATGGAAGTGCCGCAGGCCAGAGAAAACACCGTAGACGAGCAGGAAGGTGATGGCGGCGAAGATCGCGAAGACTCCTGCCTCCAGTCCGAAGGTTCTCCAGAAGATGGCTCCGTAACCGAGCGACTCAAACCACAGCAGCTCGACCCAGGCCGACAAGCCGATCCGCGCCGCGATGAAAACAACGAAAAAAAGCCCCGCGACGATGAGGAGCCGGCGGCGCTTTCGCCCAGGTTGCACATGCTCCGAGCGAATGTATGTAGGCAACGTTCCTCCGTGCCTCTCGATGGTGTGAAGATCACATCGATTCTACAAGGTGCTGCCGGTTACACTGGTCGCATGCGCTTCCGCGTCACTACATGCTTGCTGCTGTGCCTGCTTCTGGCGGGCGGCTCGCGTGGCCTTGCTTGTGAGCTCGACTGCGGAACGCGGTCCTGCGTGGCTCAGCCTTGTACGGAACACACCCGCTCCATGGATCCATGTGCCGGCAACGCGTTCGATCATGTGTCGAACAATTGCGCAGACGGCGCATGCATCCATCCGGATCCGGCGCTGACTGCCCGTTCGCTGGACGGACCCGCTGCAGAAGGGTCCGCTCCTGTGGTTTTGGTGCCGGTGTTACCGACTCCTGCACTCACAGGGGCAGCCCTGTCGTTGCTGCAGCAGGGTTCGTCTTCGCCGCCGGGAGCCTTCGCCCACCGGCGCCCCGTCTCGCTACGCATCTAGGGTCTCCCACGCTGACGACGTGCCGTGCCCCGCACGCGGGGGCGCGCTCTGTGTCCTCCGCCGTCTGAGGAAAATCCGATGCCGCTACCTTTCGCCTTCCGCGTCCTGATGACGCTTTCCTGTGGGATCACCGTCGCCCTGGCGCAGGGTCCCGGGTGCGTTGAGACCATGCCAGGCATGCGGATGGGCCCGCCCGGAACTGCTCCGGCAAGCGCACTGGCAGACACAGTCCAGCAACATGTTTCCTCAGGCACCAGCGCCGAGCCCGCCGCCACGCCCATGTCGATGCTGATGAGCGAGCGCGCCGGCTGGCAGCTCATGTTCCACGCCAACGCCTTCCTTGCGGACCTGCAGCAGACCAGCCCGCGCGGCGGGGACAAGCTCTTCTCGACCAACTGGGTGATGCCCATGGCGGAGCGCCGCCTGGGGCCCGGATCGCTCACCTTGCGAGCCATGCTGAGCCTGGAACCGGCAACGATTACCGATCGCGAATACCCTTTGCTCTTCCAACAGGGTGAGACCGCGTACGGAAGGCCCATTGTTGATGGACAGCACCCGCACAACTTCTTTATGGAGTTGGCCGCGCTCTACGATCTTCCGCTCAGTGAGAGGACGCTGTTTTCGGCCTACTACGCCCCGGTGGGCGACCCGGCGCTCGGTCCCACCGCCTATCCGCATCGGGCGTCGGCGTCGGAAAACCCGGTAGCGCCGCTCGGGCACCATCAGCAGGACTCGACCCACATCGCGGGCGATGTTGCGACGGTCGCGCTCACGCATGGCATAGTGCGGCTTGAGGCGAGCGGATTCCACGGGCAGGAGCCGAATGAGCATCGCTGGGAGATTGCACCGGGAGCAATGGACTCCTGGTCCACACGGCTTACGGTAGCGCCGGGCCGCTCCTGGATGGCGCAGTATTCGTTCGGGCGCCTGCGCGCGCCGGAGGCGCTGTTTCCCAGCGAAGATCAGCAGAGGATGACCGCCTCGGTGATGCTCGACCGGCCATGGCGCGCCGGCAACCTGGCTGCTACCGCGCTTTGGGGGCGTACGCGGTCCTTGAGTGACGGGACAAAGGAGAACAGCTACCTATTCGAGGCCACGATCCGCTTTGAGAGAAGCAACTATGCATGGACGCGCATCGAAAACGCAGGTCGCTCGAATGAGCTGCTGCTCGATGGGCGGGCGCCGGGTCTACCTCCTGCATTTGCAGAGCAGCCGATCGGCCATGTGCAAGGCTACACCTTCGGCTATGACCGGGAGCTGCGAACGACGCCCTGGATAAACGCGGCAGTGGGTGCGCAGGTAACGACGTATGGAGTGCCGGGAGTGCTGCGCCCTGCTTACGGAACCGACCCGCTGGGCGTGGCGATGTTCATGCGAATACGGCCGAACGCCAAGGACGGGCACTGAAAGGAAGCGGAATGAGCGTTGAGCTGGGCGCGGAGGCGAAAGCAGTCCATCTGGTGATGGATCCGGTCTGCGGCATGAAGATCGATGCCGAGAAAGCGGCAGACCGCGTTGATTGGGCGGGCTCGACCTATTGGTTCTGCGGCAAGGGATGCGGCGCCAAGTTCCGTGCTGATCCTGAGCGTTATCTTCAGCCCCGTGTCGAAGTGTATCCAGTCCTAGCTCCCGAACCGCGGACTGCCTCATACCGCGGCCTGCCTCCGCTCTCAGGCGCGCGGTACATCTGTCCCATGGACCCTGAGGTCGAGGCATCCGCCCCCGGATCGTGCCCCAGGTGCGGCATGGCCCTGGAGCCTCTCGCGGTTGCTGCGCCTGGAGACAATCCCGAGTTGCGCGCCATAATGCAGCGACTGCATGTGAGTGCGCTGCTCACGGCGCCCATGCTGCTATCGATGCTGCTGGGGCCGCTGTCCCCAAAGTGGGAGTGGATCGAGTGCGGGCTCGCGACCGGGGTGGTCCTCGGCTGCGGCTGGCCCTTTTTCGTGCGTGGCTGGCGGTCCGTGGTCAACCGCAGCCTGAACATGTTCACGCTGATCGCGCTCGGTACCGGCGTGGCATACCTTGCCAGCATCGCTGCGCTGGTGACCGGGCAGCGCGCCGTGGGAATTTACTTCGAGCCCGCTGCGGTCATTGTCACCCTGGTGCTGCTCGGCCAGTGGATGGAGCTCACGGCGCGGGATCGTACCTCGGGCGCGCTGCGGGCGCTGCTGGGCCTTGCTCCTGCGACCGCACGCCGGGTCGCGCACGACGGGGACACGAGCGGGGACCAGGATATCCCGCTCGATCAGGTGAGAGTCGGCGACCGCCTTCGTGTGCGGCCCGGTGAAAAGGTGCCGGTTGATGGCATAGTCCTCGAAGGCCAAAGCTCCGTCAACGAGTCGATGATCACGGGCGAGCCGGTCGCGGTCGAGAAGGCTGCCGGCGCTCGCCTGGTGGGCGGCACGGTGAACGGGACCGGTAGCCTGGTGATGCGCGCTGAGCGCGTCGGTGCAGAGACGCTGCTGGCGCGGATCGTAAGCATGGTTGCCGCGGCGCAGCGAACGCGCGCGCCCATCCAGCGACTGGCGGATCGTGTTGCCGGCTACTTCGTTCCTGCTGTGCTGCTCGCGGCACTTGCAACCTTCGCTGCGTGGTTTTTGGCCGGTCCCGAGCCGCGCCTGACCCATGCGCTGGTCAATGCGGTCGCCGTGCTCATCGTCGCCTGCCCGTGCGCGCTGGGTCTGGCCACGCCGATGGCGATCATGGTCGGAACGGGTCGGGGTGCGGGGGCGGGTGTGCTGGTCCGCGACGCCGAAGCTCTGGAG
>CAXUND010000003.1:0-15575 GCA_964252445.1 uncultured Acidobacteriaceae bacterium
CCTCAACACCGTCGAACTTTCAGCCTCAACCCCGCCGCGGCCCCCCCCGCGGCCTCTGCGTCGTTTCAGCCGCGCAGCAAGGCGGTTGCGATCTCGCGCCACTCCTCGGGCAGCGGGTTCCGGCACACCGGCTTGCCTGCCTGGCGATACCAGTAGGCGGCATTGCCGGGGTCACCCTCCCCCCGGTGCAGGTACGCATGCACCCAGGCTCCGTCGCGAGTGTGGACATCCTGCGCGATCGTATGCGCCCGATCCCAATCCTTCCGCGCGTCCCACCATAGAGCCTGGACCAGCGGCGGCAGCCCCGCTGGAGGCTCCGGCGCCGTTAAAGACGCTTCCAGTTCCTCGAGCATCATGCCGCTATTTTAGTCGGCCTCAATACCGATCGAACGGGTCCGAGTTAGCGTATGATTCTGGAAGAAGCCGGAGCCGACCTAAGCAAAGTGATCATTGCCGCGCCCATCGCGTTGAACCTGTTAAAGTCCGGAAGCGTCGGCGTGATCGAAGCGCTTACCTTGCCGGACGAGGTGCAGCATCACTTGATGCACATGGGCTTTGTGCCCGAGGCGCGGGTGCTGGCGGTACGGCGCGCTCCGGCTGGCGACCCAACTGTCTACTCGATTGACGGCATGGAGATTGCCCTGCGTAGGGAAACGGCGCGCGGGATCCTGGTCCGCTCGATGGAGCAGGACGGCCCCTCTATGGAGCGTAGCCGTTGAGCTGCCACGCAACCGGCCTGGTCGATCTGCCCGCGGCCTCACGAGTCGCCGGAAAGCTGCGCACGGTGGCGCTAGTGGGCCCCCCGAACTCCGGTAAATCGACGCTGTTCAACCGCCTTACCGGACTGCGCCAGAAGGTCGCTAACTATCCCGGCGTTACTGTGGAGCAGCGCTACGGCAAGATGAGCGGCATCGGCCGTGCGGATTTGACGCTAATCGATCTGCCGGGGATTTACTCGCTGAACAGCTACACCGAGGATGCCAGAGTCGCGGTCGATGTCCTGAGTGGAAAGATGCCGGGCTCGCCAAACGTGGACGCCGTCCTCCTGGTTCTGGACGCGCTCCATCTGGAACGGCAGCTGATGCTGGCTGCACCGGTGCTCGCGCTCGGCCTGCCTACGCTACTGCTGTTGAACATGACCGACCTCATGGAGGTACGCGGCGGTGAGGTCGACACTCTTGCGCTCGCGACCGAACTAGGCGTCCCGGTGGCAAAGATCAGCGGCGGACGCGGCATTGGGCTCGAAGCGATCCCACGCTTCCTGAGCAGCAAGGACGCGGCCTCATCAGAGATTGAGCCAGGGGCGCAGGGCGCGCCCGCGCGGCTTGAACTTCCCGTACTGGGCAATGCCCGCTCCTACCGACAGTGGGCGACCGGTGTCAGCACGCGCACCAGATACAAGGCGCCGCTGTCGCCAGAGTGGACCCGCAAGCTCGACAACCTGCTGCTGGGCCGAGTGACCGGGCCGGTGTTTTTTCTTCTCGTTGTGATCCTCACCTTTCAGGCCGTCTTTTCGCTTGGCCTGCCGCTGTCGGACTTCTCGCAGAACCTGCTGAACGGCTTCGGTGACAAGGTCGGGCTCCTGCTCGGGCACACCTGGTTCGAGTCGCTGCTGATTGACGGCATCTGGAAAGGCGTTGCGTCCGTCCTGATCTTTCTGCCCCAGATACTCTTGCTGTTTCTCTTTATCGGTGTGCTGGAGGATTCCGGCTACCTGGCGCGGGCCGCGCTGATTGCCGACCGCGTGATGCGCGTCATCGGGTTGAACGGCAAGGCCTTCATCCCGCTGCTCTCCGCCTACGCCTGCGCGGTGCCGGCCATCATGGCGACGCGCACCATCGAGAACAAGCGCGACCGCTTCGCCACTATCCTGGTCGCCCCGTTCATGACCTGCTCGGCGCGCCTGCCGATCTACCTCCTGATGATTGCCGCGTTCATCCCCAATCGGCACATCCTTGGAGACTTCTTTGGCCTGCCGGCGGCGGTGATGCTGGGTCTCTACGTTTTGGGCTTTTTGGCAGCGCTCGGGACTGCGCGCATCCTCAAGTCCTCAGTGCTGAAAGCGTCGCCGGCGCCCTTCATCCTGGAGCTGCCGCAGTACCGCGTGCCCACGCTCCGCCAGCTGGGATTGCGGCTCTGGGACCGCGGCGGCGTCTTCCTCAAGCAGACTGGGACCATCATCCTCTACGTCACCATTGCGCTCTGGATCCTGGCGCATGTACCGCTCCATCACGGAACCTTCCCGGAGCTCGCGCATTCGGTCATCGGCTCACTCGGCCAGTGGATCGAGCCTGCCATCAAGCCGCTCGGCTTCAACTGGAAGATCGGCATTGGCCTGCTGAGCTCAATCATCGCGCGCGAGGTTATCGTCGGAACACTGGGCACGCTCTACGGCGCCGACCCGGCCACGCAGTCGCTCAACCTGCAGACCGCCCTGCGCCATGATCTGACCCTGGGCGGCGCGATGGCGCTGGTGGTCTTCTTCGCCTTCGCCATGCAGTGCTTTTCGACACTGGCGATTGTGCGCCGCGAGACCAACAGCTGGAAGTGGCCGGCGCTGCAGTTCGCCTACATGACCGTGCTTGCCTACCTGGCGGCGCTCGCGACCAACATCCTGGTGACGCGGCTCTTCTAGTACTCAGGCGTCATACCCTTGGGCGGCGCTTCTAGTAGACTGGGAAACAGGGCAGCAGCGGTGCGGCCCTCCCAACAGCTCAGGCCTTTTCCGGCGCACGGGTACCCCGTGCATACGCCGAAGCCCCGCGAAACGAGACCTATGATTTCTGTCAGCAACGTAAGCATGCGCTACGGCGCGAAAATTTTGTTTGAAGACGTGTCGGTAACCTTTATCGCAGGGCGGCGCTACGGTCTTACTGGGCCGAACGGCGCGGGCAAGTCGACATTCATGAAAGTCCTTACCGGCGAGATCGACGCGCAGAAAGGCTCCGTGGTGCGCCCGCGCAAGTTCGGAGTGCTGCGGCAGGACCAGTACGCGTTTGACTCCTATCGCGTCATCGACACTGTCATCATGGGTAACAAGCCGCTGTGGGCGGCGCTTGAAGAGCGCGATGCGATCTACGAGAAGGCTGAGCTGACCGACGAGGACGGCATGCGGTTGGGCGAGCTCGAGGGCGTGGTCGGCGAAGAAGACGGCTACACCGCCGAGTCGGACGCGGCGGTACTGCTGCAGGGCCTCGATATCCCGGACGAGTTGCATGAGCGCAAGATGAGCGAGTTGCAGGGCGGCGAAAAGGTGCGTGTGCTGCTGGCGCAGGCCTTGTTCGGCAACCCGCAGGCGCTGCTGCTGGACGAGCCTACGAACTATCTCGATCTTGAGTCGGTCGAGTGGCTGCAGGATTTTCTGCTGAAGTTTGAAGGCACGCTGATCACCATCTCGCATGATCGGCATTTCCTCAACTCGGTATGCACGCACATCGCCGACATCGACTACCAGACCATCATCCTGTACACCGGCGGCTACGACGACATGGTGGCCGCGAAGACCACCGTGCGCGCGACGCTCGAGAGCCAGAACGAGCAGCGCGAAAAGAAGATCGCGCAGTTGAACGACTTTATTGCGCGCTTCGGCGCCGGTACACGGTCGAGCCAGGTGACCAGCCGCAAGAAAGAAGTCGAGCGGCTCCAGACCTCGGAGCTCGCGCGCTCGAATATTCAGCGGCCGTTTATCCGCTTTGAGCAGAACCGGCCGAGCGGCAAGCAGACGATTGAGTATGAGGGCGTGTCAAAGGCCTACGGCGACGAAAAGGTGATCCAGAACTTTTCCGGTACCGTCATGCGCGGTGAGAAGGTGTGCCTGATGGGGCGCAACGGCCAGGGCAAGACCACCATGCTCAAGTCGCTTCTGGCCGGTCTGCCCGATCTTGAGCCTGACTTCAAGATCGACGCGGGCACCGTCAAGTGGGGCCATGAAGCGCAGATTGGCTATTTTCCCCAGGACCATACCGGCGCCATCGAGGGTGGGACCACCGTCTACGACTGGCTCTACCAGTGGGACACCAAGAAGACCAAGGAAGAGATTCGCGGGCTGCTGGGGCAGATGTTGTTCTCGGGCGAAGAGGGTCTGAAAAAGACCGAAGCGCTTTCGGGCGGCGAGGCCGCGCGGCTGCTCTTCTGCAAGCTGATGCTGCAGAAGCCCAACGTGCTGATCCTGGACGAGCCGACGAATCACTTAGACCTTGAAGCCATTAATGCGCTCAATATTTCGCTGCAGCGATACGAGGGAACGGTTTTATTAGTCACGCACGATCGCGATCTTATTGATGAGGTCGGCACACGCATCTGGAGCTTCGAGCACGGGAAGATTACCGATCACAAGGGACCGTATGCGGAGTTCATGACCGCCGCTGCCAGCGTGAGCCGCTAAATCCGCTCCATGCCTCAGGAGGTGTCATCCTGAGCGAAGCGAAGGACCTGCGGTTGCTTTGCTCTTGTCTGTGGCCGTCGTCCGTTCTTCGAGTGGAGCGTTCCACTCTTGACTCAGGTCGATCCAGGTACGATTGCTTTGCTCGATAAGCGCGACCTTCTTTGCACGGGTCCACCCTTTGATCTGCTTCTCACGCGTGATGGCCGCCACGGCATCGCTATGGCGCTCGAACCAGAGAAGGCGTTCACAGCGGTATCGCGCGCTGAAGCTGTCCCGTGCAGAGCGATGCTGGAGCAGCCGGCGTTCGAGGTTGTTTGTGACACCTGTATAGAGGACATGCGTGCGACTTGCGAGAATGTAGGTGTAGTAGTAGGTTTGCTCGCTCATCACCCTGAGGATAGGCGACGAGCAGTCTTCTTGATTCTTAAACTGCATCGGCGCACACGAGCGTAACCGCAGGTCCTTCGCTTCGCTCAGGATGACGAGCTTTCGGTGAACCTGATACACACAGGAGATTGCTTGTCTTGCTGATACTAACTGCCCAAAACATATCAAAGGCTTTCGGCGCGACGCCCTTATTCCGCAACATCTCGTTCACCGTGAACGATGGCGACCGCATCGCGCTCATCGGGCCCAATGGTTCCGGTAAGTCGACGTTGATGAAGGTGCTTGCGGGCGAGATCGAGCCCGACTCGGGCGAGGTCTCGACGCGCAAACGCGCGCGCCTGGCCTATATCGCGCAGGAGTCCACCTTCGCTCCAGGCGACACGGTCCGCTCCGTGCTTGAAGCAGCGTTGAAGCGCGCCGGCATTCCCGACCATGAGTGGGAGGCGCGGCTGCGCGAGGCTTTTGGCCGCGCCGGGTTCGAAAGTCTAGACACCGAAGCGCTGGCCTTCTCCGGCGGCTGGCGCAAGCGCCTGGCGATCGTGGAGGCGGCTGTGCAGCAGCCGGATATCCTGCTGCTTGACGAGCCGACCAACCATCTTGACCTGGCCGGGATCGAGTGGCTGGAAGGCATGCTTGCCGCGGCACCGTTCGCCTCGATCGTCGTTTCCCATGACAGGTATTTTCTCGAAAACGTAGCCACTGAAACCGCGGAGCTAAGTCGCGCCTATCCTGACGGCATGTTACGAGTAAGCGGAAATTACAGTACGTTTCTCGAGAAAAAAGAGGAGTACTTAGTCGCGCAGGGCAAGCGGCAGGAAGCGCTTGAAAACCGCGTCCGCATCGAGACCGACTGGCTGCGTCGCGGTCCCAAAGCACGCACCACCAAATCCAAAGCGCGCATCGACAATGCGCAATCGCTGATCAGCGAACTCTCGGGAATGAAGCAGCGCGCATCCACGTCGTCTGCCGGCATCGACTTCAGCGCGACGGACCGGCAGACCAAGCGGCTGGTCGAGTTGGAAGATCTGACGTACTCGGTTGAAGGCCGCACACTCTTTGAAGCGCTTAACTTCAACGTCACCGCCGGCATGCGTGTAGGCTTGGTCGGCCCGAATGGCTCGGGCAAGACGACGCTCTTTCGCCTGATCGGTGACCAACTCCAGCCGACCTCTGGCACCATCAAGCGAGCCACCAACCTGCGCATTGTCTACTTCGAACAGAATCGCGAGATCGACGGCTCGCAGACGCTGCGCCGTGCACTGGCACCCGACTCGGACTCAATCGTCTACCAGGACCGCGTCATCCACGTCGCCAGCTGGGCTGCGCGCTTTCTCTTCACCGGCGAGCAGCTCAACCAGCCAGTCGACCGGCTATCGGGCGGCGAGCGCGCGCGTGTGCTCATCGCGAAGCTCATGCTTGAGCCCGCCGATCTGTTGCTGCTAGACGAGCCGACCAACGATCTTGATATCCCGACGCTTGAGATTCTGGAAGAGTCGCTGCTCGAGTACACAGGTGCGCTGGTGCTGGTCAC
This sequence comes from uncultured Acidobacteriaceae bacterium, assembly GCA_964252445.1. Lineage (GTDB taxonomy): Bacteria > Acidobacteriota > Terriglobia > Terriglobales > Acidobacteriaceae > EB88. The sequence continues at coordinate 6,303 of CAXUND010000003.1, forward strand.
TCACGATCGCTACATGCTCGATCGCGTGTCGAATGTCGTGGTTGGCCTCGACGGTGCCGGCAACGCGGGCAGCTTTGCCGACTACCAGCAGTGGGAACAGTGGCAAGCCGATCTCAGGCAGGCTGCCGCCGAGGCCGCGCGTCCGAAGTCGAACGGAACGGGCGCAAGCGCCTCGGCAACGGCCTCTAAAAAGAAAAAGCTTTCGTATCTAGAAGCTCGCGAATGGGACGGCATGGAGGCCGCGATTGAAGCAGCGGAAGCGATCGTCCACGCCAAGGAAGCTATATTGCACGACCCTCACGTGGCCACCGATGCGACCAGGCTCCGCGCGGCGCTAGCCGAGGTCGAGCAGGCTCAGGCTACGGTCGATGCACTTTACATCCGCTGGGGCGAGCTCGGCGCCAAGCAGGACTGACGCTCTGATACACTAGCGGAGTTGGCGGAAGATCGTCGACTCCCGTGGCGCCATGGTGTAATTGGTTAACACGTCGCCCTCTCAAGGCGAAGAGTTCGGGTTCGATCCCCGATGGCGCTACCAATCTGCAAGCCTGAGCTAACCACTTGCAACGGCTTTGGAGTAGCGGTTCGAATCGCCCTCAAAGATATGCTGCCATTCTCGCATGTTTGAGATTAGTTCCGTGATCGTGCGATTCGCCCGATCACCGTTGCCCTGCGATTCAGCCTCCTTGAAGCGCCGCCAGAATCTGCGGAAGAGTTCACGTTTGACTGCACCGGAGCGTCACTCCTGCGCAGGCCCGAGCATGATCAAGACGGAGCGCGAAACCGGTATCCCACGGAGCTATCCGTGAGGATGTACAGGGGTCGGGCAGGGTCCGCCTCGATCTTCTTGCGCAGCTGGTTGATGACGACGCGGAGGTACTCTCTCTCCTGGCCGTAGCTTGGACCCCACACAGAATTGAGCAGCTGGTCGTGTCTCACGGGGCGTCCTGCTTGTTCCATCAGGACGCGAAGTGTCTCGTACTCTTTCGGGGTAAGGTGAATCTCCTCGGCGGCCTTTTCTACCCGGCGGCGCATTGGATCAAGGACGACATCGCCCACGATCAACGGCGCGTCCGGAACAGCGGGCGCAAGAGTTCGCCGGCGTATTGCCGCCCTGATACGTGCTGTCAGCTCGCCGATTTGAAAGGGCTTGGTGATGTAATCGATCGCTCCTGAGTCCAGGGCCTCGATGATGTCCTCCTCATCGTCCCGCACCGTGAGCATGATGATCGGCAATCCCGGGTTCCTTTGAATCATCCTTTTGCAAGCTTCTTTGCCACCCATCCCAGGCATGTTGATGTCCAGCAGGACTGCGTCGTAGTTCACCATCCTGAGCCTGATGAGCGCGTCTTCGCCGTTGTGCGCGTCTCCCACGGCAAACCCCAGGGCACTCAGCGTTTCAAACAGGCTTTGCCGGATGCCGGGATCATCTTCGACGACTAATATCTTGCTCTTCTCGCTCATGGCACAGTCTGCTTCCTGAGACGAGGCAGCGCGATGCCGAAGGTGGTTCCGATCGTGGGGTCGCTGTCGACCCACGCTCTTCCCTGATGTGCCTCGGCGATTCGACGCACCACCGACAAGCCGATGCCGCTGCCTGCAACAGTCTTTGCGGAGGAGGCGCAGCGGTAGAATCGTCGGAATACCTTGTCCCTTTCCTCCTCGGGAATGAATGAGCCCTGGTTGGTGACGGTGATCACGGTCTCTTCAGCACCCTCCTCATACGACATGCGCGGTGGCGAATCCGTACTTCCGTACTTGTGAGCGTTGTCCAACAATTGCGAGACCGCCATGGTCAAGAGCTTTCGATCCGCGGCGACAAAAACTGCGGATTGTGAGGCCAGCGTGACAGCGGGGGCGCTGCCAGGATAGCCGGCGGAACTCCCGCTTAACGTCTGTAAGAGGTCACCAAGGTTAATCGGCTCACAGTGAACCCTCAAGTTGCCGCTGTCGAGCTTGCCCGTTGTCAAGAGGTGATTGGACAGCTCGGTGAGCTGAACGGCCTGTTTGTCGATGAGCTCCACCAGTCTCAGTTCCGTTCCAGAGAGCGTCCCCATCTCCAGCAAGCCGGAGCTGGAAGCGCGAATCGTTGTCAGAGGACTCTTGAATGCGTGCGCCAGGCCGTCGAGAATAGCGGAACGGAGCTGCTCGCTCAGGCGTGCCGCTTCCGCCTTGGACTCGGTCGTGAATGAGCGCGCTCGCTCTATGGCGATCGCCGAGAGAGCGGCAATGGCGTCTACGGCCTTCGAGTCGAGCGAATGCTTGTACAGCACCAGGGCCCCGATGGCTTTTGTTCCCAGGCGTAAGGTGCGTCTGGAGACGCCGGAGTCCAGGTCATCTGTGCTCAACTCAGCGTGGAAGACAGTCAGCACATCTTCATCACTCAGGGGGCAATCGCCACTTCTTGAAAGGCGCTTCCCGTAGGCGTTCCACACGCAGACTCCTGCGGCTCCGACGGCCTCCCGGAGGAGTCCGGCCAGGGTCGGGCCTACATCAAGCGCAGGATCCACGAGGAGAAACTGTTGGCTGACCTCATACAGTGTCTGAACCCGCCCCTGATGGCTCTTCGCCTGCTGAGAGTAAAGATTGGCGCGATCAGAGAGTTTGCTGACCAAGAGGGCGGATGCTTCAAACGTAACTAGCGCCACCCAGTCGTGAGAGTCCGAGATATAGAAGGCGAACAATGGTTCGGTAAAGAAATAGTCGAGGCACCCCACGGAGATGACTGAGGTAATGCTAGCCTCCAGGAATCCCCACCTGAGGGCGATGATGACCACCAGAAGGAGGTGTGCAGAGGTCGCCGAGGAGAGATTGAAGTTCAGCCGGAAGGCGGCCAGGCTGAGGGCAACAGAGAGAGCACACCCCAGGAGAGAGCGGAGCAGTATGACTCCCTTGTTCCCGTGCGCCATAAGCAGGTCCTTTCACTCAACTCTAGACATGTGGTCATAAGGAAATCGTTAAGATCAGCCTTATGCCTGTCTAACGGCTTTCAGGATTCACTGGAAGTGTTGTCTTTTTGACGACGCGAGGTGATCGAACATGAAAGTCGCAGCAGGAATTCTCTTGGCCAGACGCAATTCTGCGCAGTTGACCCACCCGACAGGGGCCGGCGTCATGCGCAGCAGCTTAGGCGGGCGCAGCACTCAAGCCCGCAGAAGTGTGGCGAAAGGCGCGTCTGCGTTCGTACTTACACTCCTCTTCGGCCTTCTGCTTTGCGCGCCATCCCAGATGCTGGGGCAATCGACTTTCGGCAGCGTCCGCGGAACGGTGCAGGATGCTACCGGCGCCGCTATCCCGGGCACACAGCTGTCCCTGCACAGTGTTGCCGAGAACACCGACCGAACCTCTACGACCGACTCCTCAGGAAACTTCCTCTTCGAGAACGTAAAGGCAGGCAGCTACAGCCTGAAGGCGCACCACGAAGGATTCGCCGACACGCTTACCTCAGGGATCATGGTGGAGGCGCGGCAGGATTTGAGGCTGGCAGCTACCCTGAATGTCGCGGCTCAGGCGACCACCGTTGAGGTCTCCGCGGGCGCCGATGTGATCAACACCGAGAACGGGACGATCAGCGACTCGAAAACTAACATCGAGATGACGCAGCTGCCTTTGAACAATCGTGCCACGACCACCAGCCCCCTTGGCGCGCTCCAACTCTCTCCCAACGTGCAGACGGACAGTTCTGGCAACATCGCTATCGGCGGAGCGAGTTCGTCGATGATCAACTTTTCCGTGGATGGAATCTCTACCGCGAACGTCAGACAGAATGGCGCGCTGCAGGATGCATATCCATCGCAGGAGGGGATCGCGGGGGTAAAGGTGACCGCTTACAACAACAGCGCTGAGTTCTCGCAGGTCGGCGATGTCACGTTCACAACCAAGAGCGGATCGAACGATTACCACGGTAGTGTATTTGAGTATCTGCAGAACCAGGCACTGGATGCATCTCCTTACGGCTTTCCCGGGAAGCTTCCGAAGAAATTTAATACATTCGGCTTTTCGGTGGGTGGCCCGCTGTCGATCCCGCACCTTTACGACGGGCATAATAAAACTTTCTTCTTCGCCGACTACGAAGGCAATCGTAGAAGCACGGCTACGCTACAGCAGTTCCTCGTGCCTACTGCCGCGGATCGCACCGGCAATCTGAGCGATCAGGTTGTCGGCACAGGATGCGGAAATGCGAACACCGTGCCGCAGAACGCAATCAATCCGACCGCAAAAGCGCTGCTCGCCTACATTCCTTTGCCGAACGTACCGGCAACGCTCAGCTGCAATAACGGCGTAGAGGCTCCCGTCGCTTATAACTATGAGAATTTCCAGCCCACACCGTCGAGGACCGATGGCGCAGATCTGCGCATCGACCAGACCATAGGATCAAAGCAGTCGCTCTATGCACGTCTAAGCCGCAAAAACATCACCGAAGATGTGGCCAATCCCTTCCTCCCGGATGACGCGGACAGCGTTCACAATCGCAGCTTGCTTGTATCCGACACCTACACCATCACGCCAAGCCTGCTGAACGAATTCCGCTACGGCTTCACTAACGTCATCACCAGCGTGAACTTCCCCATCCAGGGCTCGACCGCGCTGAGTGATCTTGACCTTACGGGCGTCAACATCAGCCAGCACCCGCTGACCCATGCCTTCCCTACGTTCAACTTCAGCGCGGGCACGGGGTTCAACAGCAATCTGAACACGCAGACCATCATTGGACGAGACAAGGCGGGAGTCACTCAGTCGAAGACAACTCAGTTCAGCGACAACCTGACCTATACGCTTGGCAAACATAGTCTGAAGGGAGGCCTCGACATTCGCCGGGTGCGCTACTTTGATCTGGAGAGCTTTGCTCCGGAGTTTGCGTCGGACGATTTTGGAACCTTTGTCTTTCAGCCGACGTTTACCGGAAACTCGTTTGGCGACTTTTTGGAGGGGGCGCCCACCAACCTGTATTTCGCTGTGTCGAGCCCTGATGTGGGCGGTACGGCGACGCAATACAGCTTTTTTGGTCAGGACGAGTTCCAGATCAACAGCCGGTTGACGATCAACTATGGCCTGCGCTGGCAGGTTCTTCCCGGCTTCCAGGAAGACGGAGGAAACCTGGCCAACTTCGATCAGAGAAACAACTCAGTCGTTGTACCCGATGCGCTTGCGGCTTATCTCAAGAGCCAGAACATCACTGCTTCGAACGTCGCTTTCCAGCAGTCGTTCAATGCTTGCCCATCGGGCGCCGCCCCCGGGACTGTGCTCAATGGGGTGCCATGCACCGGATACATCACCGCCAGCCAGGACCATCTTCCGCAGAGTCTGCGCCAGACCTACAAGGGCGACTTTCAGCCGCGTATCTCGTTCGCGTACCGGCCGTTTAATGACACGAAGACCGTGGTGCGGGCAGGCTTCGGCATTTACACGATGACGAACCTTGGTCCCCTATCCTTTAACAACAGCGGTAATCCTACTTCCAGTCTCTTCATCTACTCGAACAGCAACACGGCCGGGCCAAACACACCGCAGATCGCCTTCCCCAACACCGCGCCCCCGACTTCAGGAGGAGTCACCTACGGCGGAGGAGGTCTCGATCAAGGGGTGAATCCTAACTACCGCGATCCTCAATCTAACCAGTGGAATCTCACCCTCGAACGCGAGATCACCAACAGTACCGTGCTTCGCGCCAGTTACGTGGGCATGCATTCCTACCGGCTAAATATCACCGAAGATCTGAATCAGATCCCGGCGAGCACGACTCCTTATGACAGCGGCGCAACCGCAGGCACCTTTGTCGACAAGCGCGCTCCTTACCAGAACTGGACAACGCTGCTTAGTACTTTCAACGCCGGCGAGGACAACTACAGGGCACTGGTCCTTGAAGCGACACGCCGGATGGAGCGGGGACTCTACTTCAGCGCGAACTACACTCTGGCGCGCAACGTTGCCGACAATCAGGGCGATGCGCCCAGCGCCTTTGCCGGCGAAGTCAACTATGGCCTGGCTATCACGGATCGCTTCCATATCAAACAGGACCTCGGCAATGTTGAGGGAACTCGGCGCAACCGCGCATTGTTGACCGGCGTCTACCAGCTTCCTTTCGGTAAAGGGCGCTTGTTCATGAACAACAGCGGCTTGAAGGATGCGTTTCTGGGCGGCTGGGATGTTACAACGATCACGCTGCTCGAAACCGGCCCATGGCTCACGCCCAGCATCAGCAGTTCGGCGGACCAGTCGAACACCAATGCAGAAGGCCGCGAGACTGTGGTTCGTCCTGACGCCGTATCCAATCACTACTACGCCGGGCAATCCCGGGCGGCGTACTTCAATGTCCATGCATTTGCTCCCACGCCTGTCGACGCCGGTCGCATCGGCAGCGCCGGAGTTGGCATCCTGCAGGGGCCGGGCACCGCAGCCGCCAGCCTGGGCGTGGCGAAGCAGTTCCATCTCTTCGAGAACGTGACCGCGCGATTTGAGACCACGTTCACGAACGTGTTGAACCATACCAACTTCGCGCCGCCGGCGACGGCCATAGACAACTCTCAGTTTGGAGCGTTGACGGCGCCACAGACGGCAGAAAACGCCGGAAATCGTACCGGACAGGCTGCGTTGAGGATCGATTTCTAATCCACTCCAGTCATGTCAGATTTGGGCCAGGGCTTTGCGTTCGCGGGGGCAGTTGTTCACTCCCGAGTGGATGCCGACCCTGGCCAGTTTGCGTTAATAAGCTGATAAGCCTGATCATCCCGGGAGACGCTACCAGGCTTTCCTCTCGGCTGCAAACAACTCGTAGGTGCGTACGGTAAACTTGGCACCATGCAGATTGGTGACAAGGTCATAGCACGCCTGAAGGACGGAACCTCGGCCGAAGGCAAGATCATCTCGCGCGGGCGCAACTCGAAAGGCCGCACCTTCTTCAAGGTGGAAAGCAAGGACCTGCTGAGCGCAGAGTGGTTTGACGAAGATGACATCTTCATCGAAGACAGCGACACGGGTGCGCAGACGTTCTAGGACCCTCTCGCCGCGAAATTGCGGAATGAGTTGACTCAGGCCAGGCCGTTGCGCTCGATAACACTCTTATAAAACTGCGAACTTAGCTTGGGTGTTCGCCTCTGCGTTGCAAAATCAACATAAGTAATGCCGAACCGCTTCTCATAACCGTCCGCCCACTCATAATTGTCGAGCAGGCTCCATAGAAAATATCCTAGAACAGGGACGCCGTCCGCTATGGCGCGGTGCAGTTGGGTCATGTAGTTCCGCAGGTACATCACTCGATCGATATCGAGGATCGCGCCCTCCGCTGTCAGCGTGTCGCTGGACGAAGCGCCGTTTTCGGTGATGTATATCTCCTTCGGCTTCCATAGCGTATGCACGAGCTTAGGCCCCCAGTAGAGCGCCTCGGGACCGATGTAGAGCCAATCGCTGTACATGTGAGGATAGGAGGCCGGGTATGGCACCATGGCATAGCCTAGCTCTGAGGAGTCGGCGCGGACATACACCGGCTGGTAGATGTTGATGCCGACGAAGTCAAGCGGCGCGGAGATGGTTTTCAGGTCCTGAGCCGTATACTTCGGCGCGGCAGCGCCCAGCCGCTTCAGGTAGAGCTCCGTGTACTTGCCCTCCATAATCACGGTGAGGAACATCGCATTCTCCTCGCGCATGGCGCGCGTAGCAGCTTCGACATGAGCGGGAGAATCAAACACCGGCGTGGTGGCGGTTACATTGTCGGCCAGCCCTATCTTGGTGCCGGGGCGCGCGGCAGCCCTGATCGCCTCAACGGCCATGCCATGGCCCAGCACCGCATGGTGCGAAACCTGCGCCACCTTTGCCTGATCGAGCACCAGTCCTGGGGCGTGGGTGCCGCGCTGGTAGCCGAGCTCCACAAAGGTCCGCAGTTCGTTCACGGTCATGAAGTGCGAAACCCGGTCTGAAAGATGCTTGGCGGTGTAGGCTGCATAGTCCGCGAACGCTCTCGCCGTATCGCGGTTCTGCCAGCCGCCGCGGTCTTCAAGCGGCTGCGGCAGATCCCAGTGGTACAGCGTGCAGTAAGGCTGAATGCCGGCAGCGAGCAGCGCATCGACGAAGCGGTCATAGTATGCAAGGCCCCTGGGGTTCACTTCGCCCGTTCCGGTAGGAAAGATACGTGACCATGCGACCGAAAACCGGCAGGTCTTAAGGCCCAGGTCCTTCATCAGCGCAATATCTTCCTGGTAACGGTGGTAAGTGTCATCGGCCACGTCGCCTGTATCGCCGTTGTGGGTCTTGCCCGGCGTGTGCGCAAAGGTGTCCCAGATGGTCGGTCCGCGGCCATCTTCCTTCACCGCGCCTTCTACCTGGTAGGAGGCGGTCGCCGATCCCCACAGAAAACCGGCGGGGAAGGTGCGGCTTGGGGAGTTCGCCTCAGGCGCCGCAGCGTGCGCAGGAAGGGCAGGCAAAGTCGCAGCCCCGGCAGCAGCACCAAACAGGCGTGCAAATGCGCGCCTTGAAATCCAGGTGGAAACTCGATCAGCCAAGGCTTCTCCTCAATCCGTTCAGATTCTCTACCATCGGGACAAGCTTGGCTAGCCGGGTGTGCTGATGCACCCGTTTTCGGCCGCCCAAGCCGCTTAATCGCTAGTGAGCGGGCGGACCGATCATCATGATAACGTTCACTTCTGGGGTGAGGCCGGACCAAGGTTGGTGGAGGGTATTCTTGAAGAGCCGTGCTTGCCTGCGGTGCAGCCTACTGCTTCTGCTGGGTCTGACCGTCGGCGCCGCCCGCGCGGAGCTCCGTCTGCCCGCCATGTTGAGCGATCACGCCGTGTTGCAGAGAGAAGCACCGGTACACATCTGGGGCTGGAGCGACCCGTCTGAGCGCGTCACCGTCTCCTTTCACGCGCAGACGCTCAGCGCGAGCGCTGACAGCCTTGGCCGCTGGGATGTCTGGCTGGCTCCGGAGCATCCCGGGGGCCCCTTTACCCTCACCGCCCACGCCGGGAGCAGCACGCTGACGCGTTCGGACATCCTGGTGGGCGATGTCTGGTTTGCTTCAGGGCAGTCGAACATGGAGATGCCCCTTGCCGGCTTTCCCGGTAGCGCCGAGCTGAAGGATGGTCCGGCAGAGATCGCCAAAGCCACGGTGCCGGAGCTGCGGCTGCTGCACTTTCGCCGGAGGAGCTCGCAGTTCCCCCTTGAAGACCAGGCCGCATCCTGGACCGAGTGCGTGCCCTCGACCGCGGCTGACTTTTCGGCCGTCGCCTACTTCTTCGGCCGCGCCATCCACGAAGCTGAGCACGTGCCTGTCGGGCTTAT
>CAXUND010000003.1:15675-56138 GCA_964252445.1 uncultured Acidobacteriaceae bacterium
TCAGCCCGGCGTGCGCCCTTGTACGAGCGACTGTTTCCGACGCTCATCACCGACTGGCGCTCGCATTGGCACGAGGGCGAGTTCCCTTTCCTGTTTGTCCAGCTATCGAGCTTTACGTCAACCCCGCAGGAGAGCTGGGGCATCGTGCGCGAGGCGCAGCGGCGCGCGCTGAAGCTCAGGAACACGGCCATGGCGGTGACCATCGACGTGGGCACACCGGACAACGTGCATCCTCCGGACAAGCAGTCTGTGGGCCTGCGGCTGGCGCTTGCCGCCCGCGCCATGGTGTACGGCGAGGCAGTCGAGTTCTCAGGCCCGGCACTCCAGGAGGTGACTCGCGAAGGAGACAGCCTGCGCGCCTGGTTCAGCCATGCTGCCGGGTTGAAGGCAAAGGGCGGCTCGCTAGAGGGTTTCGAGGTCGCCGGCGACGATCGGCAGTTCAAAGCTGCTATTGCCAGGATCGATGGAGCCACCATTGTTGCTCAGGCTTCCGGTATCGCGCAGCCGAAGTACCTTCGCTACGCCTGGGCCAATGCGCCGACTTCCGCCAATCTGTACAACAGCGCCGGTCTGCCGGCGGGAACCTTTACGTCAGAGGATCAGATTCCCTCCCCCTGTCCGGGAAACTGCCCTGATTGAGAATTACTGATGCATCAAGAAAAGGAACTTACATCTTGCGCAGCCCGTTTCTCTTTGTCCTGTCTCTGATGACCATGCTTGTAGCCCCACCCCTTTCGGTCGCCCAGGCTTCCAGGCCGGTCCTGCTTTCCTCAGGCTGGCAGTTGCAGGATGCTGCCAAGGTGCCGCAAACCGGCTCCGTCATTGCGACTGCCGACTTTCAGCCGGGCGGCTGGTACTCGGCGACCGTGCCGGGCACGGTGCTCACCACGTTGGTCAACAACAAGGTCTATCGCGATCCGCTGTATGGAGAAAATAATCGCAACATTCCTGAAGCGCTCAATAAGACCTCGTACTGGTATCGAACCACCTTTGAAGTACCGGCTTCCTATGCGCATCAGCATGTGTGGTTGAACTTTGACGGAGTTAACTACTCGGCAGAAGTCTGGGTAAACGGCATGCAGGTCGGCACCATGCGGGGGGCGTTTGCGCGTGGCATCTTTGACATCACCTCGGTCGTGAAACCTGGTCAGCGCTCGACGTTGGCCGTGCTCGTCACTCCGCAGCCGCACCCGGGCGTGCCGCATGAGCATACGCTTGCGCTTGGCCTGGGCCAGAACGGCGGCGAGACCGCGATTGATGGACCGACCTTCCTTTCCACCATCGGCTGGGACTGGTTGATGGCGATTCGCGACCGCGACACCGGCATCTGGCAGAAGGTTTTTCTCTCGTCGACGGGACCTGTACGTATCAAGGATCCGCTGGTCACGACTGACCTGCCGCTGCCGCGTACCGACTCAGCGGATATAGGGGTGAAGGCCACGCTCGAAAACATCACCGATTCACCGCAGAAGGGCACGCTGAGCGGCAGCTTTGGGGACGTACGCTTTGAGAGGAGTGTCGAGATCGCGCCGCACTCCTCGCAGCTTGTCACCCTCGATCCCAGGACCACCCCGGCACTCCATATGCAGAACCCCAGACTGTGGTGGCCGAACGGCTACGGACCGCAGAACCTCTACACCCTGCACCTTAGTTTCCAACAGCGCGCCGAGATTTCAGAGGCGATCGACGTCTCCTTCGGTATCCGCAAGATCACCTACTCGGCGCCGGATTCGGACGCGCTGCTGGTCTCTGTCAACGGCGCGCGCGTCTTCATCCGTGGCGGTGACTGGGGACTGGATGAGGCACAGAAGCGCATCCCGCGAGAGCGGCTTGAGGCTGAAATCCGCATGCACGCCATGGCCAACATGAACATGATCCGCAACTGGGTGGGGCAGTCGACAGGCGAAGACTTCTACGAGCTCTGCGACAAGTACGGCATCCTGTTGTGGGACGAGTTCTTTCAGCCCAATCCGAGCGATGGACCGAACCCGACCGACCTGCCGACCTACATCGCCAATGCGCGGGAAAAGATTGTTCGCTTCCGCAACCATCCTTCGATTGCGATCTGGTGCGCGCGGAATGAGGGGTATCCTCCTCCGGAGATCGATGCCGCGCTGCGCAAGCTCTTCGCGGAGCTCGAACCCGAGCGGCTTTACCAGCCGAGCTCGACCGAGGGCCGCGGAGTTAAATCCGGCGGGCCCTACTACACCCGCACGCCGCGCGAGTACTACGCCTACGATGAAGCCTTCAAGACGGAGATCGGCAGCGTCTCTGTCCCTACGCTTGAGTCCATACAGGGCATGATGCCGCAAAAAGACTGGGAGACGATCAACGACGACTGGGCCCAACACGACCTGGCGCATGGAGCGCAGCATGGCGACGAGTATCCGATCATGCTGGCTGCTCGCTACGGCAGGCTCGCCAACCTGGCAGATTTTGTCCGAAAGGCGCAGCTTTCAAACTACGAAGCCTTTCGCGCGATGTACGAGGGGCGCAGCGCCAAGCTCTTCAGGCCGGAGACCGGCGTGATCACCTGGATGAGCAACCCAGCGCAAGGCAGCTTTGTATGGCAGCTCTATCACCACGACCTTGAGCCGAACGCGTCGCTGTTTGCGGTCGAGAAGGCAGGCGAGCCGGTCCACGTCCAGCTAAACGAGGCCGATGGCACCATCGAGGTCATCAACACCAGACCTGCACCCCTCCCGGACAGCAAGGCAAGGGTGCGAGTGCTTAATCTGGACGGCTCCGTTGCCGGAGAACAGTTCTTCCCGGTCAGCGGACCGGCGGCAACCGCCATCCAGCTGGGCAAGCTCGAGGTTCCCCGCACTGTATCGCCGGTCTACTTCGTCGACCTGCAGCTCACCGATGCGACCGGTGGTGTTCTGCTTGGACGCAACTTCTACTGGCGCGGCGTGGAGCAGGACAAGCTGGCGGCGCTCGAACAGCTTCCTACCGTCACCCTGGACGCGAAGCTCTCCCGGCATGACAGCCAGGGCAAACTGGTGCTGACGGTCGAGCTCACCAACCGCAGCAAGCAGGTTGCGCTGATGACCCACCTGCAGCTGCGCACCAGCTCCGGGGAGCGGGTGCTTCCGGTCTATTACGACGATAACTACATCTCGCTGTCACCCGGCGAGGAGAGAAACGTGAACATAGAAGCCGACGCAGCGGCGCTCAAGGGCGGCACACCGGTGGTTGCCGTTGACGGCTGGAACGTAGCGGTTACACCCTCAAACACGGCAGAGGGTGCGATCGTGCTCAACACCAACGCGCAGGTGAGCCACTGGCCGGTGACGGGACTCCAGTATCAGCAGGTAGCGGCGGATTACAAGTAGCTTCGGGCCGCAGAGCTAGCCGGTAAGGGAAACGTAGTTCGAGGAGACCAGCGAACGCAGCGCGCCAGTCTGCGCCGCCACCGCGATCAGCGACAGGGTCAACAGTGCGGACCAGACGATCTTTTTGCGAGTCAGCATCGTTTGCCCGCCGAGTGGGGCGACAGAACGAATTATGCCAGTCAGTCGCCGCAACGTGCTGTATCCGTTCAGTTACGGAAGGAACATGAGAGCCGTCGTTTCAGCCAACCGGATCTCCGTCCGGCAAGGCCACGTAGACCAGCAGAACACCGATCACGTTGAACATGCGCCCTGCGGCTTCCTGCCCGTTCCAGGTCTTCGACTGCCACATGAGGAACCACTCGGCCCCGACGGAGAGAAACGCCACCAGCCACATCAGCAGGCTGAGCGTCAGGCCGTAGACGGCAATCTGCTTGTCGCGATGAAAGATCGCCGCGGGAGACCGCAGGTGGCGAAGCATCGTGAGCGCACCCCAGCTCAGCAGACCGGTGGTGACCGTCTCCCAGAGGATGATCGAGTCATAGAAGATGTGCTGGAGCCGTGTGCTCGGCACCGCGCGCCACATGCCGGCGTTGCCCTTGAAGGTGGAATCCATCAGCAGGACATGATGTACAAACTGGTAGTTGGAGTCGTAATCGGTGAGGTTGTTGAAAACGACGAGCAGATAGAATCCGGTGACTCCGAGCAGCAGCAGGCACTTGGAGAGGCGGAAGGCCAAAGGTCAGTCCTTTGCAAGGGTCTTGAAGTAAGCAGTCAGTGCGTTCAGTGTAGGTCCATCGTAGTCCAGGTTAGGCGGCATCGAAGCGCGCGGATTGACACTCCTTGGATTGTGCACGTAAGCGGCGAAGGTGGTTGGATCGTCGTGCGCAAAACGCGCCAGCAGCTGCCAGGAGCGCTGCGCCTTAACGCCGCCGATGCCGTTAATGCCGTGGCACCGCAGGCAGTTCTGCCGGGCGATGAGAAAGCCGGCCTGCTCGTCTTCGCCGCGCGCGTGCACTCCCACGGGAGCAATCGCTCCGTAGACTCGTGCCTGGGTGGTGTACTCGAGCCGGACGACGCCGCTCGGATTCTGCATCTCCTCGCGATGCGCGCGCACCTTGTAGGAAGGCATAAACTGTGCATAGGTGATCATGTAGGGTCCGGGATCGAAGACGCCCTTCGATCGAGCCCACGCACTAAGCTGAAGCCCATCCATCGAAACTGCCAGAAACGGAGAGTGGGCCGCGACGTAGTCAGCCGGAAAGTGCGCCTCGTAACCGTCCGAGCAGCGTACGCTGAGCATGTCGGAAGTCTTCGAGACACCGAGAGCGTTGCCCAGGGCCGGTAACGGAACACCCTTGATCTCTGCTCCCGCCACCTTCATCGCCTGCAGCGTCTCATCGCCGGTCACGAATGCTGAGAATGACGACAGGGAGGCCAACTGCTCGTAGGCGACAAAGCGGCGCTGACCGGCGGGCAGGCCGGAGACTAAGCCAATGACTTCAAGGTCGTTTAGGTTCCGGCGGACGCCCTGACTGGCCTCAACTCTGTCGCGCCCGGGCTGCGCGGCGGCAAACAGCCCGGCGATCAAGGTAAAAGCCCAAATACCGATGCCGCAGCCGTTCAGCATGCGCCCGATGGTAAAGGAAGCAGCACTCTGCGGAAAGGATAAACAACCTGCCGCTCTCGAGCGTGATAGAGTTTCGCGAAATGGCAGAAAATCTTTCGAGCCCAGAGATGCGTCTGGCGCGATCCGGTTACTCGCTCCCTTCTGCTCCCGCAGCCGGAGGCAACTACGTTTCTGCACGCCGAATTGGAGCGATGCTTTACCTTGCGGGCGCCATTTCGAGCGATGCTGACGGCGTTATGTCGGGGACCATCGGTCTCGATCGAACACTGGACGAGGGATACTCGGCATCTCGCCAGTGCGCGCTCGCGCAACTGGCGGTGATCCGGCGGGAGGCAGGCTCACTTGATGAGGTCGAGGCCATCATCTCTGTCAACGGCTATGTCAACGCGGTCGCCGGCTTCGCCGATTCGCCCCGCGTGTTGAACGGCGCCTCCGACCTGCTGGTCGAGCTCTTTGGAGAGGCGGGCAGGCATGTGCGCGCCGCGGTAGGTGTCGCATCGTTGCCGCGCAACGCCATGGTCGAAGTGCAGATGATCGTGCTGCTTCGCGAACCAGAGCAGGCACTCTGAGATGGCGGAACACACGCTCAGCGCCCGACCGACCCACTCGCGCTGGAATCGTGAGCTCTCACCGAGACTCGAAGTGGCAAGCGGAGACACGGTGCACATGGAATGCCTCGACTCGAGCGGCGCACAGGTGCAGCCGGGCATGACTGCCGCGGACTTCCTCAACATTGATCGCGGCCTGATCCACGCGCTTACCGGACCGATCGCCATTGCAGGCGCGGCACCCGGAGATGTGCTGGAGGTCGCGGTGCTCAAGGTTGAGCATCACGGGTGGGGCTGGACCAGCGTCATCCCAGGCCTGGGCTTTCTCGATGAGCGCTTTGCGGAGCCGCACCTGTTTCACTGGGCGCTTGATGGAGATCGCACGGCCTCGCTCGCGCCGGCTATCGTGCCGCTCCAACCCTTCTGCGGAGTGATGGGCGTGGCACGCGCTGAAACGGGTGAGTTTCGCACGCGCCCACCCGGACCCTTCGGCGGCAACATGGACGTGCGCGAGCTCTCGGCCGGGTCGACCCTGTACCTGCCGGTGGAATGCGCATCCGGATTGTTCTCCGCAGGTGATGCACATGCCGCGCAGGGTGACGGCGAAGTCTGCATCAACGGCATCGAATGCCCGGCAGCAGTATCGCTGCGCTTTCGCCTGCACAAGCAGCAGCCGCTGGTGGGGCCGATCGTTGAAGCTGCACCAGGGGCGCCTGACGGCGGCGGCGCGTGGATGGTGGTCGAATCTGCGGAAGATGCGCTCACAGCCGCACGCTCGGCGGTCTCCCGCATGATCGATCTCCTGGTCGCTCGCTGGGGGTTCACTCCTGTGGAAGCGTACCTGCTGTCGAGCGTTGCCGTCGATCTCAAGCTGAGTCAGGTGGTCAACCGGCCCATGATTACCGTCGCCGCGTCCATAGCCCGAAATGTGCTGCCCGCGCGAAAGCTGTTTGAGGGACGCGCATGAAAGTCAACGATCCCGAAACCCTTGCTCTGCTGCGCGAGCTTGCCATGAAGTATGAAGCAGCACTCATCGGCAATGACGTTGAGACTCTGACCGCGATGTTCTGGCACTCGCCTTACGTGATGCGCTTTGGAGTCACCGAAAATCTTTACGGCGCGGAGGAGCTGGAGGCTTTTCGTCGGAGTCGTTCTTCGGCCGGACTGTCCCGGCGCCTGGTCCGACTGGATGTGGTCTGCTTCGGCAACGACTTCGGCAGTGTCACCCTTGAGTTCGAGCGCGACGTGGAAGCGGGCACCATCCGCGGACGGCAGAGCCAGACTTGGGTTCGCCTTGAAGAGGGCTGGCGGATCGTCGCAGCGCATGTTTCGCTACTAAGTCGTAACCCTGACTCTTAGCTCCATTCGAGGCGCGGCGGCGTAGGCAGCCTGCAGGGTTACGGCATCTCCAAAAGTCTTGCCCTCTACATGTCTCGCCGGAAGATTGAAGCTGAGGCTCTCCTGATCAAACGGCCACGGTGCAAGCTGAAAGGTCCGTTCGCCCCGGTGTTCGACTGCGACCGGAGTCGCTTCGCCGTTGTTCAGCAGCAACGGATGCAGCAGGGTTGCAGGCGAGCCATAATCGACGCACGCCAGCAGCGACAGGTTGTCTGTCGCTTGCAGCAGGCGAAAATGGCTGGTGATCAGACTTCCGTCGCATGGCGGCGAGGCTGCGAGCAGCGACTTGCGGAATCGCGCCTGCCGCTCAAGGAAAGCGTTCAAGAGCGGCAATTGTTGGGAGGCAATCGTGGAGCGGTCGGCGCGGGTGGTGAGCAGATCCCTGGTATGCAGGGAGACCAGCAGGCCGGAATACGGATCCCGCTCGGCCACGATTGCGACCGCGCGCTCGCGCACCGCGATGTAATCGGCTAAATCAATTTCCTCGAAGGCCGAATACTTACCGACCAGGTCGACCGAAAACGCCGCCGGTACTCCGCTGCCGGTCACCTGAGGCGCGGCATCGCGTCCGACCCAGCCATCGTCGTGCGCGGCAATCGCCAGCAGCACTGATGCTCTGGGCTCGGGGCGAGTGAACGCCGCATTGCCCCAGTGTTCTGCAAATTGCCCGGCGAGGAGGGCATGATCCTGGTGGGTGACCAGCCACCAGCCTGTGTCAGTCTCGAGGCGCAACACGGCTAGCGCTCCATCCTTTGCGCAGACTCATGCCACGTGTGCAGGAAATAGTACTCGGCAAACATGGCGGTGAAGAAGAACAGAAAACCCAAAATAGTCGCTGCAAATACCAAAGCGAATAAGTAGTCGGTCTGTAGCTGGCTTTGCGCGTAAGTGATCGAGTAGCCCAGGCCACCACGACCTACAGAGACGGAGCCCGCAAAAAGCTCGCCGATAATGGCGCCGATAACGGCGATGCCGCTCGCGATCCGAATGCCTGTAAACAGCGCAGGCAGAGCATGCGGCAGGCGCAGCTTAAACAGGATCTGCGCCGGGGATGCGTCATGCATGAGGAACAAGTTGATCATGTTTTCTTCGACGCTGATCAGACCCTGCGTCGTGTTGGCGATGATCGGCGCCAGGCAGATGATGAAGGTGATCACCGTGACGGCGAACGTGCCTGGTCCAACCCACATCAGGATCAACGGGGCGATAGCCACGATCGGCACAGTCTGCAGCAGGATCGTGTAAGGCAGGAACATGCGGCGCAGCCAGCGTGACTGCGCAAAGATCAACGCGATCGCTGTTCCGATGACAATGCTCGCGGCCAGCCCACCCGCCGCTGCTAGGGCCGTGATCAGGAAGGACTGCGTCAGCGAGGGCGCACGTTCCACCATGGTATGGAAGACCGCGAGCGGCGCAGGCAGCATAAATGCCGGTACCTGGAACACATAGATGATCGCCTGCCACAGCAGCAGCAAGCCCGCGAGCACCACCGCCGCATTGAGCGCTGTTGTGAGCCGGTGTTTCATGAGGCCTGCGCCTCCTGCCCAACAGCGTTCATCGCCGGGCTGGACGGCGCGACCACGATACGCGCGGGCCCGGGAGCAGTCGCAGCCACCGCGCGCAGGGTGCGGCTGACATGCGCCACCAGCGACTCGTACGCCGGATGCATGCGGGTCTCCGCCGTTCGCGGATGCGGCAGCTCGACCGCCACCTGCTGAGCGATGTGCCCAGGATGCGGCGAGAGAATCACGATCCGCGTAGACAGAAAGACCGCTTCGGCTACCGAGTGAGTGACAAATACCCCGGTCCACTGCTGCTCGCTCTTGAGCCGAAGAATCTCTTCATTGAGGCGGTCTCGTGACATCTCATCGAGCGCCGCAAATGGTTCATCCATGAGCAGGAGCCGAGGCTCGGTAGAGAGAGCGCGCGCGATCGAAACCCGCATCTTCATACCGCCCGAAAGCTGGCGCGGATAAAGATGCCCGGCATTCCGAAGCCCGACAAGATCAAGCAGCGTTGCGGTCTTCTCGCGCCGCAGGCTCTTCGGCGCATGTTCGAGCTCCAGCCGCAGGCAGACGTTTTCCTCAACCGTGCGCCAGGGTAGCAGCGTCGCGTCCTGGAAGATGAAGGAGATCGACTTGCGCGACTGCTCCGGCGGCGCACCATTGACGGTGACGGTGCCCGCAGAAGGAGCGGTCAGCCCGGCGGCCAGCTTCAGGATGGTCGACTTGCCGCAACCGGATGGACCAATGAGCGAGACAAATTCTCCGGCTTCCACGGTGAGGTTGATGTCCTCAAGAATGGCCGTCCGACCGTAAGACTTCGACAGATGCGACAGCACGATCGAGCTGTTCATCGGGAATCCTCCTCAGGCAGTGAGTGGGAGTTGGACGTGCGATGGATGCGCTGCGCCGTGCAGCACCGAGTGAGTCGAACGTCGCCAGCTCCGCGGGCCGGCGTGACGCGCAGGGTGGTTGGTCGAAGGATTGCGGTCATAGAGCGGAAATGCGCAGCCTGCGACCTCAAGGCGGATGGAGTCGCCCGCAGCAAAGATGGCCGACGTGGGTTCCATCTGGAAGCGCCAAACCCACACAGAATCCGAAGTGTAGTTGGAGAAAAGGTACGAGGAGCGCGCGATGCCGATGGCCAGAAACTCCGCGCGGCCCCCGGGCGTAAGGCGCACGAGCTTGGCCGTAAAGTCCGCTGACGACGCGGATGTCGCCGCATAGAGCGTGACGACAGGAGAACCAAGGACATGCACGGGCAAGTCCAGGGGCGCAGTGGTAAAGACGAGCAGGTTGTTTCCCTGCTCCAGCACAGCCTGGTCGGACGGGCCGGCAGGTGCGGTGACCGGAACTTCCGGGTCGTAGACAAAGTGGTCGCGACCTCCTCGGCCCGCAGCGATGGCGGCCAGCACGCCGTCTCCCTTCGATGAGTTTGCTCGGCCTCCGCTCGCGAGATAGAGGGTCAGGGCAGAGCCGCTGTCGAGTGATTCTGCGCCACGCCAACGACTCACACCCGGCTCGCACGCGCCCAGGGCGAAGTGGCGCACCCGCGGCTCGGCGGCAAACTCGCCTGAGTCCTTGAGCCAGTGATTGAACCACCTGAGCAGCAGCTCGTCGGTATCGAGGGCAGCATCCGCCCCGAAGTTGCTGTCGCCGATGCGAGGACCCCAGGGGATGTGCTGCCAAGGCCCGGCGAGGAGGTACTGGTGCTTGTGCCGCGACAGCGCGAGGAAGCCGTCGACGCTCCCCTTCAGATACGTGTCGTACCAGCCGCTTACATGGAGAGCCGGGATGGTGATCCTGTCGAGCGAAGAGCTCACGTCCAGATGGGCCCAGTACTCGCCTGGCTCGGTGTGCTCGATCCAGTCGCGCAGGTAGGTGGGCAGGTCCTCTGCCTGCAGCCAATCGAGCGCCGCATAAGGCGCAAACAGGGGCTGGGTGCGGAGCTCAAGCCATGCGGCTTCAAGTGCCTCATGCGCGTCGGAGAGGCCGCGGCGACGGGCGTCGGCGCGCAGCATCTGCAGTCCCCAGCCTATCGTCGAGGCCAGGCGCAGCGCGCCATGGTGGTAGAACCAGCCGTGATAGAGGTCGCATGCGGTCATCGCCGGAGCGATGCATTCCAAACCCTCGGGCTGCTCGGCGGCTGCGAGCAGCTGGGTCGCCCCCTGGTAGGAAAAGCCGTACATCCCGACGCGGCCGTTCGACTCCGGCCGCGTGCGCAGCCAGGCGATGGTGTCGGCGCCGTCCGAGCGCTCATGGCGAAAGGGGTAGAACTCGCCCTCCGAGTCGCCGCGGCCACGCACGTCCTGGATCACGACGTTGTATCCGTGCGCCGCAAACCACGCAGGGTGCGCGTAGACCACGGTCGATGCGATATCGCGACCGTAGGGCTGGCGCATCAGCAGCGTGGGCGCAGGGCCGGCCTCGGGCGGATAGTAGTGATCGGAGATAAGGTTGCACCCGTCCGCAAGGGTGCAGCGCACGCCGCGCTCGAGCGTGACGCCGTTGCCCATCTCGACCCGTCGAGCGCTCACGGCACGAACCTGTTTTTGTACTCGTACATGGCGGTGAGCGCTGCGGCCACCTTCACCGCTGCAGCACGCGTCCAGCGCTCGCCATTCTCCGCAGACGCCGGCCGCGGGTCGCCCAGTACTCCGCTGGGTGCGATGTCGCGCGTAAGCCAGGCGAAGGTCGCAGGGCCGTTCTCCGGAAGCAATAGTTCCGGCGCATCAATGTTAGCGATGTAGTTCACCGTGTAAGCAGAGGTATCGACCAGCTCCGGGGTGCCATAGAGCAAGAGCGCGGTCTCCGTTTCGCCCGCGTGAAAACCGTAGGCGCGCTCCTGCTGGCTGAGCCCCTCGTAACCTCCGCCGCCGGAGCCCGAGAGATAGAACGTCCGCAGCCCGAACTCCGCGCGCAGGTCGCGCGCCAGCACATCATCGAGCGACGAGTTGCCGCCGTGCGTGTTGTAGAGGGCGAGCTTCTTAAAGCCTGATGCAGCCACGCTCGCGCCGATATCGCGCACGACGGCCATGAAGGTGGCGGCCGAAACGGACAGCGTGCCGGGAAAACCGACGTGCTCATTGCTCTTGCCGTAACAGACGGGCGGCAGTGCGTAGATCGGCAGCGCGGGGTCAAGGAGCGCGAGGGCGTGGCCGAGGATGAGGTTGTTGGTCAGCGTGTCGGTCGCGAGCGGCAGGTGGTGGCCGTGCTGCTCGATTGCGGCAGTCGGCAGGATGAGCAGCGTGTCGTCCTTCGGCAGCGCCTCGACCTGCTTCCAGTTGAGGTAGGCGAACTGCCGGGAGTCCGGGATCCAGGTCTTCATTCGGCGGCGGACTTCCCTGCAGCTGCGGGCACTGCGATGTAGCTGGCCATTTTTCCGGGGTTCAGCAGATTGAGCGGGTCGTAGCGGCGCTTGGCGGCAAACTGGACGTGGTCCTGCCGGTAACGTCCGCCGCCCTCGACATTGTTCACGTGCGGGTTCGCGACGAAGACGCCGATCTCGCGGCAGTAGTCGATCATCTTGTTCAACCGCGCTTCGGTTGAGTAGCGCACGATGGGGATCGAACCCGGCACAATGATGCCTTCCCCGTTCTTCATAAACTCGATGTGGAAGAGGAAATCGTCTCCGTAGCGCGCCTTGAGCAGAGCGAACTGCTCGCGCACGCGCACCGGGTCAAAGCCGCACTGCAGGTAGGTCCATGCAGGGTCGGCTTTGATCGCCCAGAGCGTCGTGTGGTTCCACGTGTAGTCCGAGAGCAGCGGCTGCGCGCGCAGACCCTCCCAGGGCGCCGCGAAGGTGACCTCACCGCAGGCGGCTTTTGCCTCGGCCACAAAAGCGTCCAGCTGCGCGGCCGCGATCATGAAGAAGATCGAAGCCTTGCCGGGCGCAAGAATCGCCTTGAGCGGTGCGAAGTACGACGGGATGGGCTGCTCAAAGACGGTGACCAGGCGCTTCTGCCAGCCTGCGTCTTTCGCGATGCGCTCGGAAAAATCATAGGTCGCCTCGAAGGTCGGGAAAGCCACCACGCATTGCGCCCACTCAACAGCGGGCGTGAGCGCGAGCCAGATGCGGGTGATGATGCCGTTGGTGCCCCAGGCGTGCAGGATCTCGTGGACGGCCTCGCCCTGGTGGAGGACCGTGCGCGGCGCGGCTTCCATGGTGACGACCTCGAGCGCGCGGACAGTCCCGAAGTCGCGCAGCCCGCCATGCGCCACCGAACCGATGCCTCCCGATCCGCCGCCCAGAAAGCCGCCAACCGAGGCCTTCGCGACCGTGGACGGGTAGCAGCGCAGCTCCAAGCCTGCCTTACGGGCCTCGGTCTCAATCGCACCCAGCCGCGCGCCCGGCCCGCACAGGGCAACGCCTTCCGGAAGGATCTCGATCGCGTCCATGAGCGCCAGGTCGAGCACCACGCCGCGATCGAGCGGAATGGCCTGGCCGTAGTTGCCGGTGCCGGCGCCGCGCGCGGTGACCGGGACGCGATGCTCATGGCAGAGGCCGAGCACTGCACGCACCTCTTCGACCGAGACCGGCTGGACCACCAGGTCGGCGACCTTCTCGTCGAGCAGCGCCTTCAGCACCGGCGAGTACCAGTAAAAGTCGCGCGAGAGCCGGGCGACCACGGCGGGCGCAGTGATTACGCGCGCCGGGTCCGCGACGAGCGCGCCCAGCGCGGCGGCTAGGGCTTCGGTCGTAAGCGGCGGAGCGGGCGCGGTGCTCATGCTGTTGCTCGCACAGGGCGCTTGCGACTCGACCACTGCTTGAATGCCCGCAGCATGTTGGGGTGAGTAAAGAGCGAGCAGGCAAGCTCGCGTTCCACCGGCCCGACGACTTCGCAGGGCATGTCGCTGCGGCGTGAGACTTCCTCCGCCGCGATGTGGATCTGGTTGCAGTGACGGTTCGCGTCCTCGATGGTTGCGCCGTACACCACGCGGTCAATCCCGGCCCACAGCAGGTTGGCCATGCACATGGGGCAGGGCTCGCAGGTTGAATACATGGTGTAGCCGCGCAGGGACGGCTGCTTGAGTTTGCGGCAGCCCAGACGCACGGCCCGCAGCTCGGCATGGCAGCTGGGGTCGTTCTGCGGGCCGACGGCGTTGATGGCGCGCACCAGCGTGGCGGCGGACCTCGTTTCAAGAATCAAGGCACCAAACGGAACCGGCCGCTCGGTCTCCAGCGTGCGCGCGGTAAAGGCAACAACGGCGGCCATGCGCTCGCGGTCGAGCGCCGTCTGCCGGTCGATTGCGGATGCTCGCGCCATGCCCGCACTGTACCACGGGCTGTTCCTATCGATGGATACCACTTGAATGCACGGGCAGCCTGTTTTTTGGTCAGGAATGATCTGTACGGGCTGGTGATGCCGGCCTATGCTCTAAAGCATGGACGACGTACAACAAGCGCCAACCATCGATTGGGCCGAATGCCCCCTCGTCGAAATCAACCCTGAGAAGGTAAGCGGGGTGCCGATTCTGAGAGGAACGCGCATGCCGGCGGACGCGATTGTGGAGAACTACATTGACGGCCTCCCGGCAGACGAAATCGCTGAGGTCTTCCAGCTTCCTGCCGAATCCGTAAGAGGCTTACTGGCCTACGCGCTAGAGCGCAATCCCGCCCTGAAACCATGAAGGTGCTGTTCGACAACAACGTGCCCGCGCCGCTGCGGCATCGTCTGGCCGGGCACAAGATCGACACAGCGCAGGAAATGGGTTGGCAGGAGTTGAAGAATGGCGAGTTGCTCTCAGCGGCAGAGGCTGCCGGCTTTGATGTGCTGTTAACTGGAGACAAGAACCTGAGCTACCAGCAGAATTTAAAGCCCCGCACTATAGCCTTGGTCGTGCTTGGAATCACGAGTTGGAAGACTCTACGGCGAGATACCTCGCTAATAGTGGGAGCAGTGAACCGCGCCACTCCGGGAAGTTTCGAAGCCCTGCCCGCGTCCCGCCCCGCAAACCCTTAGCCTTATCGATTTCCGCGCAAACCATCAACGACGGCGCGGCTTGTTTGCGTACGCTTGGCATGGCCGTCTGCGAAAGCTGCTGGTCAGCTATGTTGGACGACCTGCGGTGCCAGGAGACGCTCCACGGCTGTCGTCGTAACCGCTTATAAATCCCTTCCTCCCTGAGAAAGTCGAAGCTGCTGCCGATATGCTCCTGTCTCATCGGTTCTTCCCGGGTCGCCAACCAGAATAATGCGTGCGCCTGAGCCGACTTAGTATGGGCTGCATGGAAGAGACTTCGCTCACGCGGGCGCGGGCTGGCAGCGCGGCGCGGGCCAATCGCGTGAACTCGAACGCGGGCGGCAATGTGTACCTGGCTCTCTCTCGCGAGGAGATGCCCTACCCACTCCTCGAAGGCGGCGCGCTCGCCGGCGTCCGCGTCTCTCTTAAAGACTGCTTCGATCTCGCCGGCTTCCACACCACTTGCGGCACTCGCTTTTACGCGGAGAACGAGGTGCCAGCCGAGCGGGACTCGTGGATCGCGGCGCGGCTCAAGGCGCTGAGCGCGGTTATCGTCGGCAAAACCCACCTGCACCCGCTGGCATACGGCATCACCGGCGAGAACCCCGACTACGGCGATTGCCTGCAGCCGGACGACGCAACCCGGCTTACAGGCGGGTCGTCAAGCGGAGCGGCGGCGAGCGTGCAGGAGGGGTCGGCGGTATTTGGCATTGGCACCGACACCGGCGGGTCGATCCGTGTGCCTGCGGCGTTGTGCGGGTTGGCGGGCTATCGGGCCTCTATTGACCTTGGAGACCGGCTTGGCGTTTGGGCTGGGGGCATTCACCTGGCGCCTTCGTTTGACACCATTGGCTTCCTCTTTCGCGAACTGCGCGATGGCTCGGCGCTGGCCGATGCCGTCTTCTCGATCGGATCGGCGGCGGTTCTCGACCCGCCGCGCATTGCTGTGGTCGGGGCGCTCTTCGTGGAGGACGCCGACCCGACCGTCGTTGCCGCATTTGCCGAGGCACGGGAGCTACTTGTGCAGCACGGAGCACAACTCCACGAAATCGATACAGCATTCTGGCACGATGCCTACGAGATCTTCGTCGCCATCCAGGCGCACGAGGCTGCCTCCATTCAGCGCACCAAACTCGCCGGGCGGGCGGACTTCTCTGTCTTCGGCAGCTCGATCGCTGATCGTCTCAGCTGGGGCGAGTCGCTCCCGCCCGACCACATCGCCGCGATGCGCGTCCGCCACGCGGCCTTCCGCGTCCGCATGGACGTGCTGCTCACCGAGTATGACTTCCTGCTGCTGCCATGCTCACCCGTTCACAGACTGGCTGCGGCAGGTGACCACTCGGACGCGCGCCGCCGCATCCTGCGCTACACCACGCCGGTCAGCCTGGCCGGCATGCCTGTGGTCACCCTGCCCTTTCCGGACGGCGCGGGCATGCAGCTGGTTGCGGCGCGCGGCAAGGACGCTGCATTGCTCGCCTACGCAGCCAGCCTCTGGCGGGGGCAATAAGAGCCGGTGCTAATCTGCTCTGCATGAAACGCAATCTGGCGCCCCTGTCGGGCTCGGTCGCGAAGTTGCTCACTCTTCTGCTGGCTACGCTGCCGATCGCGGGCTGCCGCCAGCAGGCGCCGGCGAACGGGCTCATCCCGGTCAAGCTGCAAACCGACTGGTACCCGCAGCCGGAGCAGGGCGGCTTCTATACCGCGCTGGTGAAGGGCTTTTACAAGGATGCAGGCTTGGACGTCCAGATCCTGCCGGGCGGCCCGTACACCAGCGCCGAGCAGCAGGTCTCGACCGGCCAGGCGCAGTTCGCCATGGGATCGTCAGACCGGTTGCTGGAGGCGGACGCGACCGGGCAGGCGCTGATCGCGGTCGCGGCCACCATGCAGCATGATCCACAGGCGATCATGGTGCACGCGGATTCGCCGGTGCACAGCTTCACGGACCTGAACGGCCGCTCGCTCGCCGCGCGGCCGGGCTCGACCTGGTTTGAGTACATCGTCAGCCGCTTCCATCTCGACCTGAAGCAGACGCCAGCCACCTACAGCGTCGCCAACTTCCTCGCCGATCCTGACTACATCCAGCAGATCTTCATCACCTCGGAGCCCTTCTACGCCAAAAAGGCCGGCGTGGGAGTGCGCACCCTGCTCATCAGCGACTCCGGCTACGACCCTTACCGGATTGTCTTCACCACCCGGGCCTACGCCGACGCTCATCCGGAGGTCGTGAGGAAGTTCGTTGCCGCTTCGCTGCGCGGCTGGGCCGAGTACCTGCGCGACCCGGCCGCCGCGCACGCCCTCATCCGCAAGCTGAACCCGGCGATGGATGCGTCGCTGATGGAGTACAGCTACCAGGCGCTACGCGACGGACACTTCGTGGACGGTAATCTTAGCGGGGCGGCGGGCACCAGGCCCGGGAGCTTTGACCCTGCGCGGTGGCAGGCCATGCAGCAGCTTCTGCTCAGCCTCAGGGTCCTCTCCAAGGGCGTCGATCCCGCTCTCGCCTACTCGAATGAGTTTCTCCCGCGCTGAGGGATCTGCGGCCGGCGTTCCAAATTTTGCTTCGCGAAATTCATCCTCTGGGCTATGCTGTCGGCAACACCGCAGCTGCTTCTCCTTTCATTCATGCCCCAGGTCAGCCTCCTGCGCTGACCCGATGAACGTGCAGCACAAGAGCCCGCCGATGGGCCGCCTGTAGCAAAAAACTCGCTTTCCGGAGCCAGAATGTCGCTGAGTGCCTGTCCCGCCAGACTCATTACCGTTGTATGCAATTATCTATTGCTGATTGTTCTTCTCGCCTGCCCTGCTGCGCGCGCGCAGACCACTCTTGGCGGCATTACCGGGGTAGTGACAGATCCGGCCGGCGCCATCCTGCCGGGCGCGACCGTGACCCTTACCGGCGAGCAGACCGGCCTTACCCGCACCCAGACCACCGGCTCCAACGGCTATTACGACTTTCCCAATCTGCCCATAGGCACCTACACGCTGACGTTCGCTCTGACCGGCTTTGAAGCGCGCAAGAACTCGGGCATCGATGTGCAGGGCGACCGCACGGCCACCGTCAACGCGCAGCTCTCGGTCGGCAACGTGAATGAGTCGGTGACCGTTTCCGGATCGCCGCTGGTCAACGCAGTCGATACCACCAACGGCTACGTCCTTGACACCGCGCAGATTGAATCCGTCCCTTTGCCGACCGGCAGCTTCACCGGGCTTGCGATCCTCTCGCCGGGCGTAAATGCGGAGCTGCCCGGCGGCACCGGTTCGAACTCGGGCCTCGGCAACCAACCCATCTGGGCCAATGGCCAGAGGGATACCTCGAATTCGTTCCTGCTCAATGGCGTAGACGGCTCGAACCTCTTCAACGGTAAGAGCACCTCGCAGGTCAACTCGGCGCGGGTGGTCAACAACACGGGCGAGAAGAAGACCGCCGGAGGGACCATTGATTCCTCTGCTTCGGTCTATCTTTCGATCGGCAATGCCATTCCGACCCCGGCGCCTGAATCGCTGTCTGAAGTACGCGTGAATGCTTCGATGTACGACGCGAGCCAGGGTGAAAACTCAGGCGCGCACATTGACCTGAGCACCGGGACGGGCTCGAACACCATCCATGGTAGCGGCTACTTTCGCCGGGGAACGGACTGGATCAACGCCGCGCCCTTCTTCTTCAACCAGGACCCAAATGTGCCTGCCGATCAGAAGGTGCCCAAGCTGAACCGCTACACGGCCGGGTTTACCGTGGGCGGCCCGCTGATCAAGGACAAGGTCTTCGGCTTTGTCGGCTACCAGCACCAGCATGTCGCTGATCAGGAGATCGGGATCTCGCGGCTCGATGTTCCCGGCAATCTGACGGAGGACCGCTCCGCGGCAGGGCTTGCCGCCCTGGCCAACGCCAACTACTCGAATGAAGCGCCGAACATTCAGCCAGGCCAGATCTCCCCGGTTGCGCTCTTCCTGCTCCAGCACCCGGCGCTGCCGGGCGAGCCAGGCAACTGGCTGATCCCGGATGCAAGTACGCCGACGGCCAACCTCTCCTACTCGCAGTCCGACAACGCGGCCATCCCCGGCACGGCACGCTTTACCGCTGACCAGGTGGTCTCTGATGTGGATTGGAACGCGACCAAGCGAGACACCATCTCGGCCAAGTATTACTACCAGCACGACCCTGCTATTTCCCCTTACGCGTATTCGGACATACCGGGATTCGCCGTACACATGGATACCGGCTCGCACGTCTTTGCGCTGACCAACACGCTACTGGCGAAGCCGAACCTTAGCCTGGTGCAGACGCTCGGCTTTGTCCGCGAGAAGGTCTACGGCGTGAACGACCAGCCGTTTACCTCGCAGGATGCGGGCATTAACAGCTTCGGATCGACCTACTTCCCGGGCATTCAGATTCTGGATGTGCTCGGGGATGCAGCCTCCAATCTTGGATTGTTCAATGTCGGCGAGGGTATCGGCCCCAGCCCCTATAACCAGGCTTCGTTCACAGGAGTTTTTCAGAATCGGCTTAACCCATCCGCCTCCGCGATCTGGACGCTGGGCAAGCATACGGTCACCTTTGGTGGCAGCTACGCCTACACGCAGCTGAACGTGCGCGACGACCGCACCAACAAGGGCATGATCGCCACCAGCAACTTCAGCAATTTCTTGCTTGGCGACATCTCGACACAGAACAACGCATTTACAACGACGACGTTCCTGATCGGCGATGCCAACCGCTACTACAGGGCCAACCAGCTGGGCAGCTACGTGCAGGACAAGTTCCAGGTGACGCCGACCGTCTCGCTCACCGCGGGGCTACGCTACGACTGGAACGGCGCGTTCACTGAGAAGAACGGCCGCATCTTCAACTTCGATCCAACCAAGTACGCCTATGACGAAGTCAACGGCGTGGTCACCTCGAACGGCTTCCTGATTGCCGGCAACAATCCCCAGGGAACGCCCGGCACCAGCAAATCGACCCTCACAGGTCGGCAGTGGGGCATTGCGCCGCGACTGGGCGCAGCATGGCAGCCGGAGCGTTTTGCAGGCAAGGTGGTCGTGCGCGGGGGTATGGGGCTCTACTACGATCGCGGCGAGTTGTTCACGTACCTGTCGCCTGGCTATGCGGCGGGCGAGACGACCGGCGGCCCATTCGGCGTGAACCAGACGCCGCCCTTCGTCAACTCGGTGCAGTGTAACGTCAATAATCCCGGCCCTACAGTCGCCTCGCCGTGCACACCGGACGCCTCTGGAACCTACACCCTTTCGAATCCCTGGGGCATAGTGCCCGGCTACCAGCCGACCGGCAATGCAGCAGACATTACCAACTATCTTCCGAGTGCCGCAGCTATCATGAATGGCGCGCAGCTGTTTTCGCTGGGCGTTTACAACCAGAAGAATAAGCTGCCCTACACCATCAACTTCACGCTCGATGTCCAGTGGCAGGTGCGGCCTGATCTGGCGGTTACCATCGGATACGTTGGCAATCTCGGCCGCCACCAGATCATTCCTCTGCCGTTCAACCAGGCGGGCATTGCCTCGCCGTCCAATCCCATTCACGGGCAGCAGTACACGTATGGGTACACGCTGCAGTCTGCGGGTTCAAACTGCCCGCTCTATGACTACAATCCCGGCTGCTCCCCGGCTACTCTTCCGAACGGGCAGCCGTATATGGCTAACTACGAGGGCGGCAACATCGACCTGCGCGTGCCTTACATCGGCTACTCGGCAGAGTCGGAAAGCTACACGGCTGCCGGCGTCTCCCAGTACCAGGCGCTGCAGGCGCATGTCGAGAAGCGCCTGAGCCACGGGCTGCAGGTCGGCTTCTCCTACACCTACTCGCACGCGCTCGATGAGCAGAGTGGCCTGGGGCTGTTCTACAACGGCAATAACCCGCTCAACCTGCGCGATGGCTATGCTTCTGCGGACTTTGATCGCACACATGTCTTCAACTTCAACTACACCTACCGCCTACCCAGCATCTTCCGCGAGAACTCGCTAGGCGACAAGATCATAGGGGGATGGGCGCTCCAGGGCATCACCGTGATCCAGAGCGGGCAGCCGTACAGCGTGATCGATTACTCCGGCGCAGTGGGCAGTATCTATTACGGCGTCGCTGACGGCATCACCAACCCGATCGTTCCGCTCGCTCCCGGCTGTTCACCCAAGTCCGCGAAGACCGGTGCCTCGGGTGCGTTCACAGCCGGCGGCGGCCAGATGGCGCTCAAGGCATCCTGCTTCACTCTTCCACTGCTTTCCCCGGGCGCCCTGGGCGGGGCCATTCCTTCGAACGACAACTTCGAGACCACCTTTACCTCGGGTCAGCGCAATATCTTCCGGCAGTCTTACCAGAAACGCGCCGACGCCTCGCTGGTGAAGGATTTCTCGGTAGCCGAGAAGTATCACTTCAAGTACACCTTCGACGTCTTCAACCTTACCAACACGACTTCGTTCGACATCCCCACGGATAACGTCGACCAGAACGGCGGCTTCTATCCGGCGCCGGTGATTGGCGAAGCGCTGTACAACGCACCTACCGGTCTGGGTGCGACGGTGAACGCGATCGGGAGTCCGCGACAGATCCAGATGTCGCTGCGGATGCAGTTCTAAGGAGCATTTTTCACCAGTGTCATCCTGAGCGCAGCGAAGGTCTGCTGTTGACCTTCAGAAAAGCAAAGCAGATTCTTCGCTTCGCTCAGAATGACAAGCCTTCGTTGCCCTCACAGTGGGAAGCCTTTTTCGTCGCACATCCTTGACCGCCGCACCCGAAGGAGCGTGGCTTGACCGTAGAACAGGCTCCGGTATTCACGGAAGCAGAGTCCGGCGCACGGGCAGAGGCTGGACTTCGCCACGGAATCCTTTCTCCACTTGAGACGCTCGCGCAGTCGATCTCGACCATCGCTCCCACTGCGTCGCCTACGCTCACCATCCCGCTGGTCTTTGCGCTCGCCGGCAACGGCACCTGGCTCGCCTATCTCACGGCCGTGCTGTGCGTGCTGCTGATTGCTCTGTGCATCGGCTACTACGCGCGGCTTTCTGCCTCCTGCGGATCGCTCTACGGCTATGCGCTTTCGTCCGGCCAGCCTCTGGTGAGCTCGTCCGCGGGGCTGGCGCTGGTGCTTGCCTATGTAGCCACCGGCGCGTCCGTGACCGGAGGCTTCATCAACTATGCCAACGTGCTGGCCGAGTCGGCCGGCATACGCCACGCACCGGCGCTGCTGCTGGCCGTGGTCGCGGTCGGAGTCTCGGTCGCGGTGGCCTACCGCGATATCCAGGTCTCGGCGCAGTTGATGCTGTGGATCGAGGTCGCCTCCGTCGCCTCGATCGTGGTTGTGGTGGCCGTGCTCCTGTGGCGCGCCGGGCTGCACCTGCATATGCCGCAGGCGCGGCTCGTGGGCGTTCATGCATCGAGCGTGCGGCTGGGCGTGGTGCTGGCGCTGTTCAGTTTTGTCGGCTTTGAGAGCGCGACGGCGCTCGGCGCCGAGGCGCGCGATCCGCTGCGGACCATTCCGCGTGCGGTGCTCCAGAGCGCGCTGCTTGCCGGCGTCTTCTTCATCCTGTGCGCCTATGTCGAAGTGACGGGCTTCGCGCAGGTTCATCAGAACCTGGGCGAGAGCGTCTCGCCGCTGCACGTGCTCTCGACCCTCGCCGGTCTGCCCTGGCTCGCGCCGGTGATTGATGTGGGCGCACTGGTAAGCATGTTTGCCTGTACGCTCTCCTGCGTGACTGCGGCGGCTCGGGTGCTGCTGCGGATGTCGGCGCAAGGGCTGGTGCACTCAAGCCTGGGACGGACGCATGCGCGGCACCACACCCCTGCATTCGGTGCGGTGCTCGCGGGCGTTGCGACGTTCCTGCCGGTTGCCGCGATGCTTCTCCGCGGTGTCAGCGGGGTGGATATTTACGGATACATGGGATCGCTCGCCGTCTACGGATTCATCACCGTATACGCGATCGTGGCCGCCCAGCTGCCCTTTTTCCTGCGCGCGCGCAGTTCGGACAAACGTCTGAGTTCACTCGCGGTCGGTCTGTCCGCGGCGGCTACGCTCGCCATGCTGGCGGCGCTCGCGGGCACGCTCTACCCCGTGCCTGCGGAGCCTTATAACTGGCTGCCCTACGTGTACCTCGGCTACCTGCTGGTTGGGCTTCTGTCGTTCCGGTATCTGCCGGGTGCACGCTCGGCGCTCAGCTAGATCGCGCCGATATCCTCGTTCCAGAGTTCGGGCCGCGCCCGGATGAAGTCGGTCATCATCGAAGTACATTCGTCCGAGTCGAGATCGACTACCTGCACCCCGCTCGTGCGAAGCCACTCTACGCCGCCCGAGAAGTTCCGGCTCTCTCCGACGATCAGCGTTCCGATGCCGAACTGCCGCACTAGTCCGCTGCAGTACCAGCAAGGCGCGAGCGTGGTCACCATGACGGTGTCACGATAACTTCGCTGGCGTCCGGAGCGGCGGAAGGCGTCAGTCTCCCCGTGAGCCGAAGGATCGCCGTCCTGAACGCGCCGGTTGCGACCGGCGCCGAGCAGGCTGCCATCTGCGCCGAACAGAGCCGCCCCGATGGGTATGCCACCTTCGGCGAGCCCGAGCCGCGCCTGCTCAAGTGCGACAGCGAGCATTTTATGCCAGACCTCAACTTGCTGGTCTACCAACCTCTACTCCTCTCCTGCTGCTCGGATTGTCCAATTTTTAACGCCGCAGCCGACCATTTAGCCCAACTTTATCTTGACCTTCGCAGCCGCGGCCATTAGTTTCGACCCACCGCCCGAGTGCCGCTTCTGCCGGCGCTGAAAATGGGGCGCCGCGAGAGGACAGGCTATGCCCCGCAATTCACAGAGGCTGAAGTCTGGCGCTGCCCTGCTCGCTCCGGGCGCTCTCCTGGCCATTTCGCTTCTTGGTTGCGGAACTGTATCTTCTTCGCCGGCGACATCCGGCAGCTCGGCCGGCGTGCAGCCGGGCGCCGTGCACACCGCGCCGACGGCGGGATACCTGTGGTCTGCGAGCGACCAGACGCTGCGAACGATCTACGGCGTTCCCGGCGCGGCGCAGCTCGGCACCAGCCTGGTGCAGGCGGGCGAGTACGCCTCGGCCGCGGCTTCTGCCGTCTCCGCGGCAGCACTGGTCATCGACAAGGCCGGCAATCTGAGTGCGCTTTCTCTGCCCTCAGGCACAGCCACGGCGCTCTCGTCGGGTCTCCCGGCTGCGGTCATCATCCGCTTCGCTCCGTCGGGACTGGCAGCGGTGGTGTTCGCGCCGGGTCGTGCCGGTCTGCTGATGATCACCGGCCTGCCTTCAGCCCCGGTTGCTCACACAATCACCGCGCCCGGACCGCTCCTGGACGCTGAAGTCGGCGACAGTCTCAGCGTCCTCGCCGCGTCCACGACCCCGAACGGGGTTGCTGTCGAGCTACTTCGCAACAGCAGCGCCTCCACGCTGACTACGCTCGCTCAGTCCGGCGCCCTAACCTTTGTGCCCGGTACGGATGACGCCGTAATTGTCGATAACTCTCTCGAGACAGTTACGGTCTGGCACTCGGTCTCGTCCAGCCCGACGCACCAGACCGTTAGCGCGCCTGCCATCCGTAACGCGGTTGCTGTCGGAGGCTCTCGCGACGGCCGTTGGGCGCTGGTCTCGAACTCC
Organism: uncultured Acidobacteriaceae bacterium; assembly: GCA_964252445.1. Taxonomy (GTDB): domain Bacteria; phylum Acidobacteriota; class Terriglobia; order Terriglobales; family Acidobacteriaceae; genus EB88. The sequence goes on from CAXUND010000003.1 coordinate 39,663, forward strand.
GGAGACAGGAACCTGGTTCGCGTCGACCTCACCGGCGCGAGCGCTCCGGTCACAATTGCCTGCCTCTGCCAGCCGTCGGTGGTCGAGGCGCTCGCCGGGAATGCCTTTTTCCGGGTCTCGAGCGCTTCGGCTGCCGGCCAGCCAACCTGGTCTGTCGATGCGGCGTCGCTCCTGCCTCGCTTGCTCTTCATCCCCGCGCGATCCCCGGGAGCGGAGTAGGTGCTGAAGCGTCTGAAGCTGCTGCTTGCCCTGGCATCGCTGTTGCCGGCCGGCCAGGTTGTGCGCGCGCAGAGCACCTTCCACATCGACAGCGCGCAGCCTGCGTCCGCCGGCACCATCGCTCTCACCGGACGGCTCCCTGACTTCACCCGCAACGGCTACCAGGTGTGCGTCTCACCGACCGCAGCTCCCCACGCGGCGCCGCTTTCGCCCACACTGGTGAAAGGTGTCGCGACGGTGCCTGCTCCGGCACAGCGGCCGGCGTCGGTCTACATTGTCCGGACCGGGCAGCCATGCAATGGCACCCATGATCCGCTGCTCAGCAACGCCGTGACGCTGAAAGCGAACGGTGGGCTAACGCCGGACGGAGGTCCGCCGGCGAACACGAAAGTGGGAAGTGTCGGCACCATCACCGCGACTCCCAACCCGGTGCAGGCAAACAGCTCCACAACGTTGACGGCCCAGTTTATGAAGGACCCGGCGACGCCGAACACCGCACCAGAGCCGGGCGCACCCTCCGGGCCAGTCACCTTCACCGTCGGAACGCAGACCATTCCAGGCTCGAACCTGGTGCTCGACAGCACGGCAGTCTTCAAGCCGCAAGCCGCGATCCCACTCACCGTGCCGAGCGCGGCCGCGCCGGTCATCACACCCGCAACCGGCACCTACACCGGGTCGCAGACAATCACTATCTCTGACGCGACTGCCTCGGCGCTGATCTACTACACCACTGACGGCACCACGCCGACCGCACAATCGACGCTCTACGGCGCCCCCTTCACCATCACCACCTCAACCACGGTCAATGCGATCGCCATTGCCGCGGGCTACGCGAACAGTGTTGTCTCGACCGCGGTTTACACCCTTACCTTCGGCAGTCCGGCGCAGCTGGTCTTCACCACCCAGCCGACGAATACCGGTGTGACGCTTCCTATTACGCCGGCGGTCACAGTTGCGGTTGAGGACGTCAATGGAAACGTGGTCGGCAACTCGACCCTGCCCGTTACCATCGCACTGGGTGCGAATCCGGCGGAAAGCACGCTGAGCGGCACCACCACAGTGAGCGCGGTCGACGGCGTCGCCACCTTCTCGAACCTCAGCCTCAACGCTCTAGGCAACGGATACACGCTGGTCGCCTCTGGGCCGGGCATTCCGGCAGCCACCAGCTCCGCCTTTAACATCATCCCCTACCCGATCACGTTTAGCCTGCCTGGCACGCTCATCGGCATCGGGGCGACCCTGCCGGGCAGCTTCACACTGAGCAATCCTGCGCCCGAGGGCGGAGTCACCGTCACCCTGTCGAGCTCGACCCCGGCAAACGTGACCATTACTCCGGCCACGGTCACGGTGCCGACGGGCCAGACGACCGGCAGCTTCACCTACTCTGGCGTTGCCGCCGGTGCTTCGACACTGACCGCCAGCGCCACCGGCTACACCAGCGCCACCGCGGTTGTGACTACCACCACGTCGCTGATCTCGGTCGGCGCCATCCCCACCATCGCGCCGGGGCAGACCGTTGACCTGCCGCTGTCGCTCGCGACCCCAGCGCCGCCAGGCGGGATCACCGTGCACTTCACCAGCGGCAGCCCGCAGATCGCGACCATTACGCCCAGCATCTTCGTTCCGGCCGGGCAAAGCGTCGCCTCTGCGAATCCGCAGATCACCGGCGTCACCAGCGGCACCTCTGTCATCACGGCGACGGCCACAGGTTATGCCCCGTATGTCAGCATTCCGCCCGCGACCGTAACGGTCACAGCGACCTTCCCCGGATCGATCACCATCAACCAGTCGAGCGGCTTCAACATCCAGCTCTCGATTTCCTATCCTGCACCGGTCGGCGGCATCACCTTCACGCTCTCGTCGGACTCAACCTCCGTCGTGACCCTGCCGGCCTCGGTCACGATCGTGCATGGCGCGTCCTCGGTACAGATTCCGCTGACCGGCGTTGCTCCGGGTCAGACCACCATCCGCGCCGACTCGCCCGGCATCACCGAGGCGACTTCGACGGTGTATGTCGATAACACCATCAACGTCGGCGCCATCACCACCGGAAACCTGCTTGAGGTCGGTGAAGGGGTCGGCTTCGATGTCGCTCCCCCGACTCCAACCACCGTGACTCTGACCGTGGCCAACCCGGCAATCGCAACCATCTCGACCAGCGGATCGGCCGTCGGCACGGCCTCGCTCACCATTCCCAACCTGACCGGCAGCTACATCGGGACGATCTACTTCCAGGGTCAGTCGGTCGGCTCGACCATGGTGACTGTATCTGCTCCCGGCTATGCTACGGCTACGGCCACCATCACCGTCGACCCGTCCGGGTTCGCTATCAACGGCTACTATGCAACTTTCCCGACCACGACCCTCTCTGCGCCCACCAGCATCCAGGTATTTCCCGCTATCCTGACCCCTGGAACACTTACGTATATTGGCAATGCGACGCTCAACCCCGGTATCCCCAACATCAGTGTGCCGCTTACCAGTTCGACCCCGGCCGCGGGAACTGTAAGCAACAGTCCCCTGATCTTCCATGCGGGGGACACCCAGGAGAGCTTTACCTTCCAGCCCGCGGCTGCAGGCACCACCACGCTGACGCTGGTCACGCCCACCGGCTTCAGCACCGGCAGCCAGTACCAGTCTGCGGTCGCGACCGTGACCGCGCCGGTTATCAGCGTGAGCGACGACACGACCGGCGTCAAGCTTCAGACTTCTTTCGGCATCGCTCTGTCGCAGACGGCGCCTAAACCAGTCACGGTCACCGTAACCAGCAATAATCCCGCAGTCGCTCTCGTCTCGGCCACGGGCACCTCTGTCGGCTCCACGACGGCTACCTTCGCGAGTGTCACCGGCCCCGCCGGCACCCTCTTTGTGCAGGGAGTTTCAGTCGGCACCACCACGCTGACCATCTCTGCGCCGGGATTCGCCGACGCGACCAGCAACATCACCGTGGGCCCGTCTGGCTTCGCGATCAGTGGCTACTACGCAGGCACGAACAACACCACGACTTTCTCATCACCAACCACGTTCCCGGTCTACCCGGCGATCCTGAACACGTCTCTCGCCTACGTGAGCAACGGCACCATCAGTCCTGGCGTTGGCACCATCACCTTGCCCATCACCAACTCCAGCACGTCTGTGGGCGCCGTCACCAGCCCGCTCACCTTCAACCCTGGCGACACGCAGCAGAACGCGACCTTTACCCCGGCTGGCGCGGGCACCACGACGCTCACCCTGAGCACGCCGGCGGGTTTCAGCACAGGAACGCAGTACCAGACATCCACGTTTGTCGTCACTGCTCCCCCTATCAACCAGAGTGACGTGACTGCCGGCGTAAAGCTGCAGTCGGGAACCGGTATCGGCCTTTCGCTGACATCTCCGAATCCGGTCACGATCACGGTCACCAGCAGCAACCCCGCGGTCGCCTTACTCTCCACCAGCCAGACTGCGGTCGGCAGCGCAAGCCTCACCTTCCCGAACGCTACCAGCGGACCGGGAGCAATCTACGTTCAGGGCATCTCTACCGGCACCGCTACGCTGACCACCTCCGCGTCCGGCTTCCAGACCGCGACAAACACCATTACCGTCGTTCCTTCCGGCTTTGTACTCAACAACAGTAGCTTCACCACAACCACCTTCTCCGGACCAAATGGCGTCAGCGTGGTTCCCGCGTTGCTTGATCAAAACCTGAATTACGCCGGCTACGGCACGCTTAGTCCAGGAGCAGGCACGGTCACGGTCTCGCTGACTGACTCGAACTCAGGCATTGGCACGTTGACGAATGTGCCGCTAAGCTTCACTGCACCGAGTGGCGGGCAGTATGCCACCTTCACCCCGGTGGCCGCTGGTGCTACGACGCTCTCACTGGTGCCGACACCCGGGTTCACGACGCCGAACAATGACCAGTCGATCGTTGCCACCGTAACCGCACCTGGTATCAACACCAACGATCAGACCCTGGGCGTGAACCTCGAAAGCTCGGTCGGCATCGGCCTTTCGCAGAGTCCGCCTAATCCAGTCACGATCACCGTAATCAGCAACGGTCCCGCGATCGCCGCCATCTCGTCTGATCCCACCGTGGCCGGCGGCACGACCGTGACCTTCCCCAACAGCAATGGGGGAACCGTCTACGTCCAAGGCCTGAGCCTCGGCACCACCACGCTCACCATCTCCGCGCCCGGCTACTCGAACGCGATCAGCCACATCACCGTCCAGCCCGCAGGCTTTGCCATCAACACCGGCGACTTCACCGCCTCGGTCGGCGATCAGCCTACACAGATCCAGGTCGAGCCCTACTACCTGAATCCCGGAACACTTACCATCGCGAGTTACCCGCAGACGGTAAGCCCCACGGCGGGAGCGGTCAACGTACCCATGACCAGCTCCAACACCGCCGTGGGAACGATCTCGAATGCACCGCTGATGTTTAACGGCAACTCTTCGAGTAGCGACGGGGTCGCCTACGGTACGTTCACGCCCCTCGCTACCGGCACCAGCACCATCTTGATCGGTACGCCGGAAGGCTTCAGCACTCCTTCGCAACAGCAATCGATCACGGCAACCGTTCAGTAGCGCCTATGAGACACGCCGCGAGCACAACCCGACACCCACTCTGCCGCAGCATCCTGCGGCTGCTCGCGCTTGCCCTCCTGCTCCCGCTGACGGCGTATGCCCAGGAGAATCCGCCGCCTGCCGTGGCTATGCAGCAAATCCTGGTCGCCGACTTCAACAACGACGGCATTCCTGATGCGCTGGTCACCTCGAACGCCGCGCCCTCTGCTTTCCTAGCGCTGGGGACGACGACGCTGGGCACCTTCTCTCCAGCGACTTCAATCTCGTACTTCAGCGATTGCGCTCCAGGTTCGTCGGTCACGACTGTCATCGGAGACTTCAACGGCGACACCTACCCGGACATTGCCTTCACCTGTCTGAACAGCGCGTTGTCGAACATCTCAGTCATAGCCGGGGTGCTGCTCGGCAATGGCGATGGAACCTTTGCCGCGGCGCAGACCTTTCCCGGCGCGTATGGCGCGGTCCTACTCCCCGGGGACTTCAATCATGACGGAAAGCTGGACCTGGCTACCGTGGGGTTCATCGACAACACCGGTAGCGCAACCGGGATCATGCTCTTCCCGGGCAACGGAGATGGCACGTTTGGGCCTGCGAAGGTGTCCCCTTTTCCCGCCGGACTCAACTATGCCACTGCAAGTTCAACAGACATCAACGGAGATGGCTTCCCGGACATCGTGGCGGGCAATTTTCTGGGCTCCGGGGCCTACTCTGTCGATGTCTACGGCGGCAACAGCGACGGAACCTTCGGCACATCAGGCAACGGGAACTTCACGCCGAACGTCTCGATTCCGGTCGGCACCTACCCGACCTCACTCAACACCCAGATCCTGGTTGGCAACTTCTACGACAACGGCTTGAATGACATCGGCGTTGTCGATACCGGGTCGGGAAGCGCAGGCGTTTTTCTGCTCCAGAACACCAGCACGTCCGGAGTCTTCTCCCTTGCTCCGGCCGTCAAGACCGCGATTGCAGGTATCCAGTCTGCTGCAGCAGGCCGGTTCACCGTGGCCGAGGACCAGGGTGCGAGCGACCTGCTGGTCTCTGTCGGCGGCGCGCTTTCGGTCCTGCATAACACTCTAGGTGCGGGCACCGGGATGTTTGACAACTCCTACGCGGGCCTTGCATTGGATACCGGTTCGCGGGCCTACTCTGTGGCTGACGCCAATCTCGATGGTTATCAGGACGTCTACCTCATCGACGGCACCGGCGCGCTCTCTGTCAGTCTGGTGAGTGGCAGCGCCACGGCGACCTCCATGCCGGTAAGCCCCGCAGCCTCGGAGCCCATCTCCGCGGTCTGGGCGGGCAATCTGGACTTCACCGGGTCGACGGCAACCGGTTCAATCGTGGTCGAAGGATCGGTCAATGCCACCACCACGACGCTGGTGAGCGCACTCAATCCTGCGCCTCTCGGCTCGCCTGTGCTGCTCACCGCGACCGTCGCCCCTGCGGCGATCAGCAGTTCAATTCCCACGGGTACGGTCACCTTCCTGGACGGGACGATGACCATCGGAAGCTCAGCGATCAACACCGCCGGCATCGCCACCTTCACCACCAGCGTTCTTGCCTCCGGCGCGCACACGCTCACGGCCGCCTACTCCGGGGACACAAACTTCGCGGCCTCGACCTCGTCGGTCCTCACCGAGACGATCAACATTGCTCCGCCGGACGTCGTCTTCTCCGGGCCGCCCAGTGCTCCACCGGGACAGCAGCCTACGCTCACCTTCACGCTCGTGAACCCCTATCCCGCGCCGCTCAGCGGAACCTTCACACTGGCCTTCACCTCGTCTGTGACCGGCCGCGCGGATGATCCGTCGCTCCAGTTTGCCGGCGGCGGCCGAACGCTCGCCTTTACTATCCCCGCCCTTTCGACCGCCACGCCCCAGGTCCTGCTGCAGTCCGGAACCCTCTCCGGAACCATCACCATCACGCTCGCTCTGACCACTGGTGGAACCAACGTTACGCCGCCCAACCTGGCGCCGGTGGTCATTACCGTACCTGCCTCCGCACCCGTGGTCTCCAACGTCACCGCGGCCGCGCCAACTTCCGGCAACGCATTCACCGTGGTCATTGACGGACTCTCGAACACGCTGGAAGTGGCCAGCGCCAGCTTTCACTTCAACGCAAAGCCAGGTGCCACCATCTCCGATCCGAACATCACCGTGCAGGTGCCCACGCCTTTTGCCCAGTGGTTCGGCTCGGCCGACTCAGTGCAGTTCGGCTCGCTGTTCAGCTACACGCAGCAGTTCCTGTTGAGCGGCGGCAGCGATAGCATCAACTCCGTGGACGTGACCCTCACGAACTCGGCCGGGACCTCGACCACTGTGACGGGCACGGTAGCTGGTACCACTCCATAGGAGCGGCATGAGCACGCGCGATCTCCGGGTGCTGCTTCCGGGGAGTGGGCTGGCGCGGCTTCGCAGCCGGTACGGCGTCGCGGAGACGTTGTCCCGCCTCGAGTCCGCTCTCCAGGACGGGGCATTCGCATCTTCTGCCGCAGCGACCATGCGGCTGAGGCCGCGGCTGCGGGGCTTACCATGCGGCCGCCGTGCTGCTGATATTCGGCAATCCCAAGGCGGGTACAGCCTTCATGGTTGAGGCGCCGACAATGGCCATCGACCTGCCACTGAAGGCGCTCGCCTACGAGGACAAGCGGGTACAGTCTGGCTGACGTGGAACACGGTCGAGTTCCTTCGCGGCCGCCATGGACTGGCCGCTGATCTAAGGCCGCTGCGCGCCGTGGAATCCCTCTGCGAAGAGGTGTCCGGCGCAAGCAGCATCGCCGAACCACGGATCTGATTTCATCCCGGCAAAGCACGCCTCGTCTTCAGAACCCGCCTGTCCGTGGGAGCCGGGGCAGGAGCATCTGACTATTGATGAGCGAGAGCGAGGTGGGACGGGCGCGGACCCGGATCGACGGAGCGCTGAAGGTCTCCGGGCGCGCCATCTATGCGGGCGACGTCACCGCGCCTGGCATGGCGCACGCGGTGCTGGTGCAGGCGACCATCGCTCGCGGAAAGGTCGAGCAGATCGATAGCGAAGCGGCCACCGCCAGCGCCGGTGTACTTGCCGTCTTCACTCACGCCAGTCTGCCGGCCTTATTGCCTCCTCCAGAGGAGTTCACCCGGGACTTTCCTGCCGAACGCCGCGCTCCGCTGTCGGACAACGAGATCCATTACGCCGGCCAACACATCGCGCTGGTGGTTGCTGAAACCCTGATCCAGGCCGAGGCCGCGGCAGCCCTGGTGAAGGCACACTACTCGGTTGAGAGCCCGACACTGGTGCTTGCGGCTGACAGCCCCGGCACCTATGAGCCGGATCACTTTGCCACCAACGAAAAGGAGAAACTGAAGTCCGAGCGCGGGCTGCCGCCTTCCTCCGCGGCGCATCGACTGGCACTCGAGTACCGGACGCCTGTCGTTCACCATAATCCGCTCGAGCCCTCAGCTACAGTAGCCGAGTGGCATGGCGACCGGCTGACCCTGCACGACAGTACCCGCTGGCTCCAGGGATCGGCAAAAGTGGTCGCGCACATGCTCGGGATTCCCGAGGAGAACGTCGAAGTGCTGGCTCCGTTTGTCGGCGGCGCCTTCGGATCGAAGGGCTTCCTCTGGCAGCATGTCGCGCTCAACGCCCAGGCTGCACGGACGATTGGCCGCCCGGTCAAGTTGGTGCTTTCCCGGCCGCAGATGTTTACCTCTACCGGGCATCGTCCCCGGACTGAGCAAAAACTGGTGCTCGCGGCGGACCGGCTCGGCGCACTTCAATCCATCGAGCACCATACTCTTTCCGAGACCTCACCGATTGCGCATTTTGTCGAGCCTGCAGGCATAACCTCTCGCAATCTCTATCAAGTTCCTCATGCGTCGATCTCGCACCGGGTCGCCAGGACAAACATTTCGACCCCGTGCTTTATGCGTGCGCCGGGTGAGTCTCCGGGGATGTTTGCGCTTGAGTCGGCGATCGACGAGATGGCGGAAGCCTGTGCTCAGGATCCTCTTGCCTTTCGCCTGGCGAACTACTCCGAGCAGGACGAGCAGGAGAGTCGCCCCTGGTCAAGCAAACACCTACGCGATTGCTACGCCGCCGGCTCGCAGCGCTTCGGCTGGGAGCGTCGGACACCCGGGCCGCGAAGCATGCGGCGCAATGGCAAGCTGGTCGGCTGGGGCATGGCTACGGCTGCCTACCCGGCACGGCGCTCGCCGGTCACCGTGCAAGCACGCCTGACACGGGAGGGACGCGCGCACTTTACCGCCGCCACGCATGAGATAGGAGGAGGCACCGCCACAGTGATGGAGCAGATCGCCGCCGAAGGGCTCGGCTTCCCTGTCGAACGCGTCCATTTCACGCTGGGTGACTCCAGCTATCCGCATGCTCCGGTCGCTGGAGCTTCCCAGACAGTCGCCAGCGTCGGACCCGCGGTGAGGGCAGCCGCAGATCAGCTGCGCGCCAAGATCGAGCAGGCAGGCAGCCTAGATGCCGCGCTCAACCAGCTGGCACCGGAGGCTGAGATTAGCGCCGAAGCCTCAGCCGAGCAAGATAAGCAGGCTGCCGAGCAGTACACCTTCCACTCCTTTGGCGCGCACTTCTGCGAAGTCGAGATCGATCCTGAGATCCTTTCACTACGCGTCACGCGCTGGGTGGCGGCGATGGATTGCGGCCGCATCCTCAACCCCATGACCGCCCGCTCGCAGGTGGTCGGCGGCATCCTCTTCGGCATCGGCTTCGCACTATTGGAGGAGACCCGCTACGATCCCCGGACCGGAATGCCCATGAACGATGACCTGGCGGACTATCTGCTGCCCACTTGCGCGGATGCGCCCCGGATTGAAGTCGAGCTGATCAAGGAGCCCGACCTGCGATTCAACCCGCTCGGCATCCGCGGCATCGGCGAGATCGGCATCACCGGCGTTCCCGCGGCCATCGCGAACGCCGTTTACCACGCTACCGGTACCCGCATCCGCGAGCTGCCCATCACGGTAGAGCGACTGCTCCGCGCCGCCTGAAACACCATTGCTGCATAAGGCTGTGCGCGAGGCGTCACCTGGCTAGGTCGCGCAAGAGGTCCATCCGCAGAAACCACCGCGAATCAGGGCTCCTTTGCGCCGAAGGCAGTCCACAAGCCGCCGAGACTTCAGCCGCCGAGGTGGCTGCCAGCTGCGCTAGAGGTCTGCCTTTAGAAGAGCTGGAAGTTGATCTCGACGTTCATTTCGACAGCTACCGGCTTGCCGTCCTTCATGCCGGGTTTGAACTTGTATTGCTTGACCGCTTCAACCGCTTTCTCGTCCAGACCCATGCCCAGCTGGCGAACCACCTTGATGTGCTGGGGATTGCCCTGCGCATCGACCACGATGTCAAGCACGACCACACCCTGGTACTTCGCCCGGCGCGCCTCGTCAGAGAATTCGGGGTCAACCGCAAAGACCACCTTGGGCAGCGAGACGCCGCCGCCAGGATGATAGGGACCGCCGCCGGTGCCACCACCGGAACCTGGTCCAACGCCGCCGCCCGAGCCGGGCCCAATGCCGCCGCCGTGTCCGATACCAAAGCCGGACCCCGATCCCGATCCCTGCGAGAGTGTGACTTGCGAAGCCTGCGGGATGCCCAGGTTCGGCATATTCGTGTCCGGCATCTTGATCTGCTGCGGCATCACAATGGTCGGCTCAACCGCGAGCTTCGGCTTGTCTACCCGCAGGATCTGAGGCGGGGTGATCTGGGTTTTGGCCATCTTGGGCAGCTTGCCCTTGGTGGGCGGCAGGATCTCGTGGTTGCCGCCGCCACCTCCACCGCCCATGGTGATCGCCTTCTTGGGCGCAACCGGCACAAACGCTGAAACATCGACCGGCGTAAGCGTCGACTTCTTAACGATGGCGCGGGTATGAATATCGATCAGTCCCCAGATGATCAGCGCAAAGATCAGCACATGCAGGCCGACCGATAGTGCGCTCGACAGCGGACTGCGCTTCTCTGCCAGCAGGTCGGCGACGGGCACAGGTGTCGACGTCAGCTCAAGCGGCGGCAGCTTTTGCGGAGAGAACACATCGCGGAAGTTCTCGGTGAGCGACGCCCACAACGATGTCTCCGTGCCGACCGGCAGCAGCTGCGTATGATCGTCGACCGGGTGAATTTCGAGTTCGGGGGGAGTTAGAAGCTGGTTGCCCATGTCTAGTATCCGTTTATCGCGAGGTGCCGGTGCTCTGTGCTTCCCGGCGCTGCTCTGGTAACAACAAGTGACAGGCTACACATACCTATTATGTATGCTCGCTCGCCTGCTGTCTCGTTACGGAAGCCTCCCTCAAGTCCCAATAGACGGGCTCGCGCCCGCAAAGTCACCCGGCGCTACAATAATCCTTTGGCCTGATGCGCCTCGTGACCGGATGCAGACGCAGAGAGGCCGGCCTGAGGCTTCCTGAAGCATGAGTGAGACATTGCACAAACCCGAGCTGAAGTCGACATTGACCTTGCCGCGCACCGACTTCCCTATGAAGGCAAACCTGCCACAGAATGAGCCGACATGGCTGGCTCGCTGGGCGAAGGAAGATCTTTACGGCCAGATCCGAGCGGCTCGCAAGGGCGCCGAAAAGTATGTACTGCACGACGGACCGCCCTATGCGAACGGGCCCATCCACCTGGGCCATGCGCTCAATAAGTGCTTGAAAGACTTCGTGGTTAAGTCGAAGACCATGCAAGGCTACGACGCGCCCTATGTGCCTGGCTGGGACTGCCACGGACTGCCGATCGAGATCAAGGTAGACGAGCAGTTTGGGCGCAAGAAACTTGAAACGGCGCCGGAAGAGTTCCTGAAAGCCTGCCGCGCCTACGCGCAGAAATACGTTGACCTGCAGCGCGAGCAGTTTGTTCGTCTAGGCGTTTTCGGCGACTGGGACAGGCCGTATTTGACCATGTCAAAGGAGTACGAGGCGCGGACTCTGGAGACATTTTACCGCTTTTTCGAGAACGGCTTTGTCTACAAGGGGCTCAAGCCGGTGTACTGGTGCATCCACGACCGCACCGCCCTGGCCGAGGCCGAGGTCGAGTACGAGATGCACACCAGCCCCAGCGTGTACGTGCGCTACCGGCTGACGAGTGAGGCCGAGTTGCTCGCGCCGGAGCTTGCCGGCAAGCGGGTGTGGACCATCATCTGGACGACTACGCCATGGACGATCCCGGCTTCGCTGGCAGTGGCGTTTCATCCAGAACTAGAGTACGTAGCGCTGGAGGCTGGCGAGGACGTGTACGTCGTGGCCGAGGCACTCGCTGAGCCGGTGAAGGCGGCCTGCGGGCTTGAGAGCGCGGTCGAGATAGCTCGGTTTGTAGGGGCGAGGCTTGATCGCGCGACCTTTGCGCATCCGTTTCTGGATCGCACGGTGCTGGGCGTCAACGCAGACTACGTCACCACTGAGCAAGGGACCGGGGCGGTGCATACCGCGCCCGCGCACGGAGCGGACGACTTCCAGACCGGCGTGCGCTACGGGCTCGATCCGACCTGCAACGTCGACAACGGAGGACGCCTGCGCAATGGGTTGCCGGAGTTCGAGGGCAAGACCGTCTTTCAGGCCAACCCGGAGGTGATCCGCGTGCTCAGGGAACGCGGCGCGCTGATGGGCGAGGCGGAGATCTATCACTCCTACCCGCACTGCTGGCGCTGCCACAATCCGGTGATCTTTCGCGCGACCGAGCAGTGGTTCATCGGCATGGAGACGGATATGCCGTATGCGCGCGGGTCGCGATCCTATGACGAGGATGACGACGGGGGCGATCGGACCTTCCGCGAGCGGGCGCTCGAGCAGATCCGCAACGAGATCACCTGGGATCCAGCCTGGGGCATGGAGCGGATCGCGAACATGATCGCCACACGTCCGGACTGGTGCATCTCGCGCCAGCGGGTCTGGGGCGTGCCTATCGCGGTGTTCCTGTGCCGCGCCTGCCATGAGCCCTTGCGTGATGCTGCGGTCAACGCCCGGATTGTGAAATTGTTTGCCGAGCACGGTGTCGACGCGTGGCACTCGCACACTGTCGATCAGCTGCTCGGCCAGGGCTTCGCCTGCCCTCGGTGCAAGGCTGTTGGAAGTTTTGAAAAAGAGCAGGATATTTTGGACGTGTGGTTCGACTCAGGTTCAAGCTGGCACGCCGTGCTTGAAGAAGACGCGGCGCTGGGCTCGCCGGCTGACTTGTACTTTGAGGGCGGCGACCAGTATCGCGGCTGGTTTCATACTTCCCTGCTGACGGCTGTGGGTACACGCGACGATCATGCCTCGCCGTACAAAAAAGTGGCAACCAGCGGCTGGACGCTCGATGAGGAGGGCCGCGGGATGTCAAAGTCGCGCGGCAATGGTGTCGAGCGGGTGGATGTGGCCAACCGCATGGGCGCGGAGATTGTGCGCCTGTGGGTCGCGTCTGTCGATTTCCGCGAGGACGTGGCGGCGAGTGAAAACCTGATGCAGCGGGTTGCGGACAATTACCGGAAATTGCGGAATACGCTTCGCTTTTTACTCGGCAATTTAGATAAGTTTGAGCCGGCGACCCAGGCTGTCACCCATGAGGACTTAGAGCCACTCGATAAGTACATGCTTGGGCGTCTGCGCGAGCTGGTCGAGAAAGTTACCGCCTGGTATGACGCGATGGAGTTTCATCGCGTCTACCATGCGGTGAATGAGTTTTGCATCGTTGACCTCAGCGCGCTTTATCTCGACGTGCTGAAGGATCGGATGTATACCTTCGCGGTCACCAGTCGCGAACGCAGGTCCGCGCAGACTGTCATCTGGAAGATAGCCGAGGCGCTGGTGCGGCTGGTTGCGCCCATCCTGAGCTTTACCGCTGAGGAAGTCTGGTCTTACCTGCCGGAAGTCACCGGGCGCGAGGCGAGCGTGCACTTTTCGTTGTTCCCTGCCGCCGACAGCGTTGCACCTGCTTCAAGCGGGACCATCGCTGAGGATTGGCGAAACTTGCTGCTCGTCCGTGAAGAGGCGATGAAGAGTCTGGAAGAAGCGCGCAAGACAAAGCAGATCGGCAAAGCACTCGAAGCGAAGTTACGCATTTTTACTTCGTCTGATTCCGCCGATCTACTTAGTAAGTACAAGGCTAGTCTGAAAGAATTGTTGAATGTTTCGCAGGTCGAAGTCGTAACTGGTGTGCCACGTATTGACACGGTGCTTGCCGACGGCACCAAGTGCAATCGCTGCTGGAACTACCGCCTCGACACCGCCGACTACGGCCCCTGGATAGATATATGCGGCCGCTGCGCCGAGGCCCTCGACGCGATGGGATTTTCAAGCGACAGCGGCGAATTGGGGGCGGCATGAGCGTACGCGACTGGCGCGCGCCGCTGCTCGTCATCTCTGCCGTGATCATTGCCCTCGACCGCTGGAGCAAGCTCTGGGTCATGCGCCACGTCCCTGAGACCAGCGGCATCGTCATCATCCCGCACGTCTTCCGCATTACCCACGTGCTCAATGCAGGCGCGGCCTTCTCCATGTTCAACGACGCGCCCGCCCAGCGCACCCGGCTGCTGCTAAGCGGCTTTTCAATCCTCGCCGCCATCATCGTCTTTGCTGTCCTGATGCGTATCGGCCGGCGCCTGACAGCCACCTCGCTGGCCATGGCGCTGGTCCTCGGCGGGGCCATTGGCAACGTCTGGGACCGCATTCAATACAAGATGGTCACCGACTTTCTCGAGGTCTACATCGTCCACTACCACTGGCCCGACTTCAACCTCGCTGACTCGGCCATCGTCTCGGGCGCCGTGCTGCTGATGATCGGCGCACTCTTCGCACCAGGTGACCATGCAAGGGCATAAGACCCCTTACGCGGGAGGCGCCACCTTCGGTGGGGATGGATCGCCCTTCGGGCAAGAGCTTCGTCTCCCAGGACCTACCGGGGGACGAAGCTCTTGTGCGCCGCAGGCGCAGTCTACACGCCACGAAGTGGCCGCCAGCCGCGCAGGCGATCTTGTACTTTTCCAGGCTTACGCGGAGAGATCAGCGTGAACGATCAGATCACGCTGCGCGGCGTGCGCGTTCATAATTTGAAAAATGTGGACTGCGAGATTCCGCATGGGAAGCTCACGGTTGTTTCCGGAGTGTCGGGGTCAGGCAAGTCCTCGCTCGCGTTTGACACGATCTATGCCGAGGGCCAGCGACGCTACGTGGAATCGCTGTCCGCCTACGCGCGCCAATTCCTCGAGCGCATTGAGAAGCCCGATGCCGACCTGATTGACGGCCTGGCGCCGGCAATCGCGATCAAGCAGAAAAATACGACGCGCAATCCTCGCTCGACGGTGGCGACTGCGACCGAGATCTACGACTACATGCGTCTCCTCTACGCGCGCTGCGGCACGGTGCACTGCATTGTGTGTGATGGTGTTGTCCGGCGGGATACGGTCGATGAGATTGCGGCGGCTGTGCTTGCGCTCGGCCACGGCACGCGCCTGCACGCGCTCTTTCCGGTCGTCGCGAAAGAGGCGGCACCTATGACAGAGCCTGTGTCTCCGATGCGGGAGCGGCGCTCCAGTTCGCAGGCTGCGTTCAAGAAGGCTGCTCTGAGGAAAGCGGCCTCTGTGGACGGACCCGGCGAGCTTTCGGCCGCGATGCGCGAGCGCCTGATCGACCTGCGCGGACGTGGGTTCAACCGCCTCTACCAGAACGGCAACATCTATGAGTTTTCGACCCCGGAGTCGCTGCTCGATATCAACTTCTCGCTACCTCTCTTTGCACTCGTCGACCGCATCGCGGTCTCGCCTGAGAGCCGCTCTCGCATCGTCGATGCGACCGAGATCGCCTACCGCGAGTCAGGTGAAGTGTTGTTTGAGATCGTTCCCCGCGGCGACGAAGGTCAGCACCGGGAGCGGCTGCGCTTCTCAACCGCCTTTGAGTGCAAGACCTGCCACCGCGTGTACACCGAGCCCGAGCCTCGATTGTTTTCCTTCAATAATCCTTTTGGCGCCTGCCCGCGCTGCCAGGGCTTCGGTAACACGATTGACTTTGATCTCGACCTGATCATCCCCGACAAGTCAAAGACGCTTGAAGAGGGCGCAGTCGATCCGTGGACGCGGCCGAAGCATCGCGCTCCGTACCTTGAGCTCAAGAAGATCGCGAAGCAGCATGCCATTCCCTTGGATGTTCCGTGGCGCGATCTTGAAGAGGACCAGCAGGCGTTTGTGCTCAACGGCCTGGGCAGTTTTCCCGGCGTGCACCGCTTTTTCGAGTTTCTCGAGACCAAGAAGTACAAACTGCACGTTCGGGTCATGCTGTCGAAGTACCGGGGCTATGCGCAATGCCCGGAGTGCAAGGGCCAGCGGCTGCGGGCGGAGGCACGCGCGGTACGGATCGGCGGCAAAAACATCTGTGACGCCGCCGCGCTCACCATCGCCGCTGCCAACAGGTTCTTCTCCGCACTCACTCTCTCGCCCATGCAGCAGGAGATCGCCGGGGCGATCCTCAAAGAAGTACAGCAGCGGTTACATTTCCTCGATGCCGTCGGCCTCGACTACCTGACACTCGACCGGCTCGCCTCCACCCTATCCGGCGGCGAAGCGCAGCGCATCCAGCTTGCCACCTCGCTCGGCTCGCAGCTAGTGGGCGCGCTCTATGTGCTCGACGAGCCCTCGATTGGCCTGCACTGCCGGGACACTGAAAAGCTCATCCGCATCCTTGAAGCACTGCGCGACCTTGGTAACACGATCCTGGTCGTCGA
>CAXUND010000003.1:56238-76348 GCA_964252445.1 uncultured Acidobacteriaceae bacterium
TCATCCGCATCCTTGAAGCACTGCGCGACCTTGGTAACACGATCCTGGTCGTCGAACACGACCCTGATGTCATCCGTGCCGCGGACTACCTGCTCGACATGGGGCCCGGCGCAGGCGAGTTCGGTGGCCGGCTGCTTGCGGCAGGCACGGTCGGCGAGCTCACCCGCAATCCGGACTCGATCACCGGCCGCTACCTCTCGGGGCAGCTGACCATTCCGGTGCCGGCCCGCCGCCGCGAGCCTCCGGCGACCACCAGCAAGGACTGGCTGCGCCTGACCGGCGCACGCGCCAACAATCTCAAAAACGTGGACATCGAGATCCCGCTGAATCGGCTCGTGTGCATCACCGGGGTCTCAGGTTCGGGCAAGTCGACGCTGGTCCACGATGTGCTCTACCGCGCCGTTTCGCAGGCCCTCGGGCGTCCCGAAGGCGGTGACGCGACTGGTATCTACCGCAGGCTCGAGAACGCCGATCGCCTGAATGACATTGTCCTGGTCGACCAGAACCCAATCGGCCGCACCCCGCGCTCGAATCCGGTTACCTACATCAAGGCCTTCGACGCCATTCGCGAGCTCTTTGCCTCGCAGCCGGAAGCCGAACGACGAGGTTACGCGGCCGGCCACTTCTCCTTCAACGTGCCGGGCGGTCGCTGCGACGTGTGCAACGGCGACGGCACGGTCACCGTCGAAATGCAGTTCCTGGCGGACGTGGAGCTGCCTTGTGAAGAGTGTAACGGTACCCGTTACAAATCGAGCGTACTGGAGATTCGGTATAAAAATAAGAACATTCACGAACTTCTTGGTATGACCGTCAAAGAGGCGCTGCGCTTCCTCGCGGGCCAGCCGAAGATCGTCGACAAACTCGCCGTGCTTGATGAGGTCGGCCTCGGCTATGTCCGGCTGGGGCAGTCGGCCACCACGCTCTCAGGCGGCGAAGCCCAGCGGGTGAAGCTTGCCGCACACCTGGCAAGTGCGCGCACTGCGCCGAGGAACGGCGGCAGCCGCGTGCTCTACGTGCTCGACGAGCCTACCACCGGCCTGCACTTCGACGATGTCAGCAAGCTGCTGACGGCCTTTCGCAAGCTGATGGATGGGGGTGGTTCGCTGGTGGTTATAGAGCACAACCTCGACGTGATCAAGTCCGCCGACTGGGTGATCGACATGGGGCCGGAGGGCGGCTCCGGCGGCGGACAGGTGGTGGCGGTCGGCACGCCCGAGCAGATCACGCAAAGCGAGCTCTCGCATACGGGCTTCTGGCTAAGCAAGATTTTGGGCACGAAACACGCACCCGAGGCGGACCGCCAGGAAGAGGCGGTGGTCTCATGAGGGCGTGGCTCTGGTTGTCAGGATTGCTGCTCATCGCAGTGATGGCCCATGGGCAGGCTGCCACTCCTCCGCCGGGCACCACCACCGACGACGATGCGCCGGCCAAGGTAGCCTTGCCTAGTGGTCATGTAAAGGCCGAGGCCGAGCAGGTAGCCGAAGCAGAATCAAAGATCGAGGCGCGCGATTACGAGGGTGCTCAGGCGCTGCTGGACGCCTACCTCACGGCCCACGCCGCTGACGCGCGCGCCCTGTTCGACCGGGGCTACGTCGAGGACGCCCAGGGCACCTCCGGCAGCAGCCGGGACAACGCCGCACAGTTCTATCGCCGCGCCATCGCTGCCGACCCCAAGCAGTTTGAAGCGCGCCTGGCACTGGGGCTCGACCTGGCGGCGGAGGGCAAGACTGATGAAGCGCGGGTGCAGCTGGAGTCGGCGACGAGGCTGGAACCCGATCCGCCCAATCCGTCAGTTCAGGGGCAGGCCTTCCGCGCGCTCGCGCGCCTGCTGCAGACCTCCAACCCTGAAGCCGCACGATCCGCCTTGCTGGCAGCGCTCAAGTTGACTCCTGAGACTCTGCCCGACACCTTGCTGGCGGCAGAGATCGCCGAGGCCGCCGGAGACCAGGACGTGGCGCGCGAGGCGTACAGGCGCGTCCTGAAGACCGACGCCGCCAACCCGCAGGCATCTGCGGGACTTGCCCATCTGCTCATCGCGGGAAAAAACTACTCTGAGGCCGAGCCGCTGCTGCGTAAGGCGCTCGGGGCCGCACCCGACGATCCGACACTTAACGCTCAGCTGGCTGCTGTCCTCAGCGGAGAGGGCAGGCAGGCAGAAGCAGTTGAGGCGCTTGAAAAGCTGCATGCCGGGGCGCCAGCCGATCTGCACATAGCCGCGGTGCTCGCCGACCTCTACACCCAAGCCGGTGATGCCACCAAGGCCGATCCGCTCTACGTCCAGCTCATGGCGGCCGCGCCGAACGATCCGGGGCTGCTTGCCGCCCGCGGCAACAACCTGATCCGGCAGCAGCGCTATGCGGATGCAATTCCAATCCTAGAGCAGGCGACCAGGCTTGACCCCGGCAATGGTGATGCCTGGAGCGGCCTGGCCTTCGCCGCCTCCGAGACTCACCAGCCGCAGCTCACCCTGGACGCCCTTGCGATGCGATCAAAAGTAATGAGTGATACACCTTCTACATATTTCCTATCGGCAACGGCGTACGATACTCTCCATCAAACGAAGTTTGCTGTCGAGAAGTACAAGCAGTTCCTGGCGACGGCAGGCGGCAGGTTTCCCGACCAGGAGTGGCAGGCCAAACACCGGCTCATCGCTCTTGAAAAATAGGCAAGCAAGCAGACGGCACCTGAGGAGGTAGCCCATGCGTCTTGCAGCTGTAGTCGCTCTATTCGTCTTTCTACCGGGCGGCGTGTCACTCGCGCTCGACGAGCATCTCCCTGACGCGCAGAGCCTGAGCGCCATGGAAGCCAAGGCAGAACATGCCTCGCTCAAGGACCAGGCATACCTTTACGCCGAGCTGACCCACGCCGCGACGGAACTGGCCTCGCACCAGATGGCCGCCGGGGACGGCGAACAGGCGTCGCGATCGCTCGCCGCCGTGCAAAAATACGCGAGCAAACTGCACAGCAACCTGGCCAAGGACACCAAGAAGCTGAAGGACGCCGAGATCCTCATGCGGCACACCGCGTTCCGCATGAAAGAGGTGCTCGGAGGCTCCTCGATCGACGACCGCCCGCTGCTGGAGCTGACGCTCAAACAGCTGGATCAGGTCGAGGCGGAATTGATGGTCCAGGTCTTTCAGAAGTAACGCTGGCGCGCAGCGGCGCGCCTACGGAGCCACAAGAGGTGTAGTCCGAGCTGGCGCGACTGTCTCGCGGGCAGGTGTCCAGGTCCTCTTCTTTCGGAAAGGTGGGCGCCCCGGGTCTCGCGTTCGAGATCTGGTTCTCGCTGCTCCGCCGGAGCAAGTCTGAAGAATCCCGCCTACCCGCTCTCAACAGTGCTAAGTAACCCTAGTTCCGACCGACCGAAGTTCCGGTTGTCGGAACTTTACCTCTAGTGCAATGAAGAAAGTTGCCTGATGCGAAAGCAGGAAAGCCTCGGCTTTCCTGCTTCGCTCATGCCCGTTCTAAAGGGTTTCTAGGTTGTAACTAGACGGACCTGAAGTAGCCGTTGACACCGTCCGGGAAGAAACCACCCTTGGCTGTGCCGTGGGTGCTGTTTCCGAAAACGATGGATAGAACCATACTCGGGTCACGAACAACGGCCAGAGCCTGGCTGTCCACTTCGAAGTACTGTTTGCCAGAGGGTGGCGGCAACACGTCAGCTTTGTCCAAAGCCGTCGTTGCCACCTTGTTCAGAGCAATCAGCAGCCGAAGGTTGGAAGAGTGCAGAGCCTCAGTCAAGGCGATCCGAGCAGCCGTGGCAAGATAATCCTTGCTGACGATCAGTGGTGCAGCCCCTCCGTATGCGGAAACTCCGGTATCTTCAAACGCCCTTGCCAGTGTCAGGAATTCTTTGAAGGAGCCGAAGCCGATGCCAAGTGCGTCAAGGTTGATGGCTGGCTTTGCAATCGCCTTGCTGCCAAGTGCAGAACGCAGCAGAAGTACATGCTGCTGTTCGTCATAGGCAATCTCCTTCGCGATATCCATGAGCAACCCGGAAGCTTCTTTGTCGGAGCCGGCGCTACTCAAGTTAACAATGTGGCCGCCAGTGGTCGGTCCGCTGCTGCCGGTTCCGTTCAGCGCAAAGCCCGATTGCTCCAGAGTCTTACCCGTGGTTGCAACCGTATAAAACTCCGCCTCAACATACTCGAGGTTCAACGCGAAGTTAAGGATGTCGACATCGTCAAAGCCAGAGGCCTCGACTGCGGTGCTGCCGATGCCCAGGGCGCTTGCACCTGGAGCTTTATCAAAGAGGCCCAGCCGCGCGCCTGCGATTGCTGCGCCAGCCAGGCCCACTCCTGTGAGACCGGCGCCCTTAACAAAGGACCGGCGACCGATACGTGAGCTCAAGGTATTGGAGGATGGATCTACACTCTCTTCTGACATTATTTCTCCGGGGAACAAGGTTGCGGGGGGATCACTGTCTAGACAGCTGGGTTGCGGGATGAAGTCGTAGCGCCTGCACTTCCTGGTACGGACAGCAACAAGCACTTAACTCAGACATGGAGGGCTTGGACCCGGCATTGAGGGTTCCCTCCCATTTACGGTACGGACTAGCGCCAGGATTGGATTCCCGAAAGGACTTTCCTTTTGGAGCAGTGGTGGTGCGATGGAAGCACAGCAACGGCGTCCGGCGTCTGGCGTCCTTTGAGACAGATCAGTGGGCCCACTGTGGTTGGTATATATCTCCTCAGTGCGCAGCGATCGGATGCCTCAGGTCTACCGTGAGACATGGATTTCCCGACTCTTCCCGCACGCTCAGCCAATCCGAAGCTACTGGACGGTGCCGCGCTCCTCGCCGCTGTACAGAAGTCGAGACGTGAGGCGAACTTATCCACATACTAGGTTCAGAAGGAACACAGATGTGGGCCGACGGCCCGGCCCCAGATCGCCGAGTTTCCCAAGGAGCGAACTTGTAGCCGCGGTGAGGACAGAGAGGTGTCAGGTTGAAAGTGTTAGGGTCTGCTCGCTCCGCCACATCTAAGAAAGGATTGCAACCGTTTTTACAGTGTGGTCAAATTCAGCGCTAGGTGGAGCGGCTGAGTTTGGGGCCGCCCACGGTCACAGACGACCGAAACGGAGAACCAACTTATATGCTTAGCTTCAAGAAATCTCATCCGCTTCTACTACTGAGCCTGATCGCGCCCGTCTCCCGCGCCGCAACGGCGCACTACTGCATTGCAGTTGATGGAGGCTTTGGTCACGGTGGCACCACTTTCATCGGGACGGGCTTTGCGGTGCCGGCAGAGGGCACCTGTACACCCTGGACCGGTTTCACCAAGACGGCATCCACGGTCGTCCTGATCACCTCCGGCACTGGCTGTCTTTCGAGCGATGGCAAAGCGTTGACGATCAGCGTGTCCAGCGCTGACCCATCGTACCTGGGTGAAGGTCAAATCGGGTCGGACTCCATCCAGCTTAGCCGGAAGAGTTCAAGCGGATCGTTCACCAGCGGCGAAGACACCGGCGCCTTCGGCGGGAGCGCGGAACCGGTGACCTGCTCGACCAGCCTGTTGACTCTTCCCTCAACGCACGACTGAGTGGTGGCGCTGATTGACTCGCCATCGGCAAGCCTTTTTCTCCGCCTGGTCAAACGCGCAGGAAATCTCGACACCCAGCATGCCCCAACCGCCGGAGGGGTAGCCGGGCGATTGTAGCTTAGGAGAAGAAGCCTCGCTCGCTGGTCCGCAGATAGTGCAAGCCTTTTAGAGCACTGCGTCGCCCACACTCTCCGCAACCGCGATACAGCACACCTGTCGTGCTTCAAGCACGTTTGCGACGCCGTGTACCACGCACTCTTAGGCGGTCCGAGGCTCGCCCTTGCCTGAAACGAAGTTGCAGCTTGCTAAAAATGACCCCTTGTTCAATTCTTGAAAGAGCAGCGGGATTGTATACATCCCCTAAATGCGCTGCACTGGCTACCATCGCGTAACACAGCACAGGAGTTACAAGATGCTCATTCGCTTAGGGTACGACATCCAGTTCTACCTTCCCCAGCCGGTGGCCATGGTCGCGCTCTTGCACGTGCACCCCTCGCGCGACGCCGACCTGCTGGAGCCGGACACGATGCATGTCGAACCTGCGGTCGAGGTCTCCGAGTACACGGACAGCTTCGGCAATCGCTGCAGCCGCCTCTATGCACCGGCCGGATGGCTGCGCCTGCATGGGTCCACCCTGATCACCGGCGCCGATGAGCCCGACGAGGTCGACCCCAACGCCATCGAGCACCCGGTGCAGGATCTGCCCAGCGAGGTGCTGCAGTTCCTGCTCAACAGCCGCTACTGCGAGGTGGACCGGCTCTCGGGCGTGGCACTTGACCTGTTCGGCAACATGGCGCCCGGCTGGTCGCGCGTCCAGGCGGTCAACTCCTACGTCCATCGGATTGTGCAGTTTGGCTATCATCACGCCCGGTCGACCAAGACCGCGCTCGACGTCTACACCGAGCGCGCCGGCGTCTGCCGCGACTTCCAGCACCTGGCCATCACTCTCTGCCGTGCTCTCAACATCCCGGCCCGCTATGCCACCGGGTACTTAGGCGACTTCGGCGTGCCGCCTTCCGATTCCGCCATGGACTTCAGCGCCTGGTACGAGGTGTACCTGAGCGGCCGCTGGTGGACCTGCGATGCACGCCACAACCGGCAGCGCCTGGGCCGAGTGCTCATGGCCACCGGGCGCGACGCCTCGGACGTGGCCTTGACTACCTCCTTCGGCACTGCAAACCTGCGACACTTCTCGGTCGTCTCCGACTGGGTTGACCAGCCGGGCACGGCCGGCGCTGAGGCAGTGGTGGCGGACCCCGAGCCGCTGTCGACGCATGAGCTCATCCCCCAAGGCCAGCCATGAGCATCATCGCCGAGACGGAAACCGCCGGCCGCTTCGAGAGCGGCTTTCTCCGCGACTACTTCCTCGATCACGCGTACGACGAGATGTGCCTGCCGTCGGGCGAGATTCGCCCGCAGTATAAGCTGCTGATCGAGACCTTCTCGGGCCTGCCGAAGGAAGAACTCATGCGCCGCAAGCACTCCGCGGACATGAGCTTCCTGACCCAGGGCATCACCTTCACCGTCTACGGGAAGCAGGAAGGCACCGAGCGCATCTTCCCGTACGACCTGCTGCCGCGCATCATCACCGGCGCCGAGTGGGAGCACATCGAGCGCGGACTGATCCAGCGCATCACCGCGCTCAATCTCTTTCTGCGCGACGTGTATCACGAAGGCAAGATCCTCGCCGATGGCTTCGTGCCGAGGGAGATCGTCTATTCCTGCCCCAGCTTCCGGAGGGAGATGCGCGGCCTGCAGGTTCCGAGGAACGTCTACATCGCGGTCACCGGGACAGACCTGCTGCGCTTGAACGACGGCAGCTTCGTGGTGCTTGAAGATAATCTGCGCGTGCCGAGCGGCGTGAGCTATATGCTCACCAGCCGCCGCGTGATGAAGCGCGCGTTCCCGCAGACCTTTCGCGAGTATGGCGTCCTGCCGATCGAGCATTATCCTCAGGTGCTGCTGCAGACTTTGCGCTCGCTGGCGCCGGAGGGACGACCGGAGCCCACGATCGTGCTGCTGACGCCGGGCGTCTATAACTCTGCTTACTTTGAGCACACCTATCTCGCCCGCCAGATGGGCATCGAGCTGGTCGAAGGCCGCGACCTGGTCATCCATGACAATGTTGTCTACATGCGGACCACCGCTGGGCTTAAGCGCGTCGACGTGATCTATCGCCGGGTAGACGATGACTTCATCGATCCGCTCGCCTTTCGCGGAGACTCGATCCTCGGCGTTGCAGGCCTCTTCAACGCGTACCGCGCAGGCAATGTCACGCTTGCCAACGCCTTTGGCACCGGCCTCGCGGATGACAAGGCGCTGTACGCGTACGTTCCGTCGATCATCCGCTACTACCTCAAGGAAGACCCGATCCTGCCGAATGTGGAAACCTTCCTGATGACCGATGCGAAACAGAAGCAGCACGCGCTGGCGAATCTGGACAAGCTGGTAGTCAAGGCGGTCGGTGAGTCGGGCGGCTACGGGATGCTGATCGGGCCGCAAGCCTCGACCGAGCAGCGGGATGAGTTCCGCGCGCTGATTGAGGCGAATCCGCGCAACTACATTGCCCAGCCCACGCTTGATTTCTCCCGAGCGCCATGCCTGATGGGGGATAGCTCGAACGCGACCATTGAGCCGCGTCACGTTGATCTCAGACCCTACATTCTCTACGGCGACAGGGTCTCAGTCGTCCCCGGAGGGCTTACGCGGGTGGCGCTCCGAAAAGGATCGCTGGTGGTCAACAGTTCGCAGGGCGGCGGCAGCAAGGATACCTGGGTACTAAATGACTAACTCTGACGGTTGGGGTGCAACATGCTCTCGCGCGTAGCCGACAGCCTCTACTGGATGAGTCGCTATCTTGAGCGCGCCGAGCATACCGTTCGCATCGTTGACGTGAACCTCGGCATGACCCTTGACCCCTCCTCCACCAGCGAGGAGAAACGCTGGAAGCGCGTGCTGGCGGCGCTTGGGATCACTGGGAAGCTGGAGTGGGAAGGCGATTACTACCCCCTGGTGCACACGCTGGCTTACGACGGAAAGAATCCCGCTTCAATCACCGCGTGCATTGTGGCCGCACGCGAAAATGCGAGACAGGTTCGCGAGGAGATCAGCTCCGAGCAGTGGACGCAGCTCAACCGTATTTATCACCGCGTCTCCGAGCGGCCGCCTGTGGACACCTTGGGCCTCGAAGAATTTCTTGCGACTACGGTCGACGGGCTGCACCTGTTTGAAGGCATCACCGACACCACCATGAGCCACGGCGAAGGCTGGCAGTTTATCCAGGTGGGGCGTTCGATCGAGCGGGCCGAGTCAATCTCCACTCTGCTGGGCGTCTTCCACCAGGAGGATGCCGGTGAAGATCCTGCGGACGACACGGATGAAAGCACGGTTGAGACCGCCGGCAGCCACCAGTTCCTGGAGTGGATTGGATTGCTCCGCTGCTGCACCGCGTTTGAAGCCTATTGCAAGGTCTACACCGCCGACCTGACCCATCCGCAGGTGCTTGAGTTCCTGCTGCTGAACAAGGAGTTCCCGCATTCGGTGCGCTACTCCATTGATCGGCTGCGGCGTGCGCTTTTGGCGCTGCAGCAGGAGAGCGGACGCATCGTCGCCGAAGAACTGACGCGCGTTGCCGGGCGGCTGCAGGCCACGTTATCGTTCGACGAAATCTCCGAAGTTCTGGCCCGCGACGTGGGCGCGTACCTCCAGGACATCTCGCAGCAGTGCCGTAAGATACACTCGCTTATCTATCGTGACTATATTCACTACTCGGTGCAGAGCGCCTTGAGCATGTAACGGTAGCTATTACAGAAAGTGTAAGTGGAATGAAATACTACTCCGTACGGCACCTTACCAAGTTCCTGTACGCTCGGCCAGTGAGCGAGAGCGTGATGGAAACCCGCATGCACCCGCGCTCAGACTCGAATCAGCGCTGCCTTTCCTTCTCCCTCTCGGTAAGTCCGCGTTGCCGCGTGTTTTCCTATCGCGATCACTTAGGAAATCAGGTCCAGCACTTTGACATACCTGGCGATCACACCCAGCTGGTCATTATTGGTGAGTCGCTGGTCGAGCAGCAGCCGCTCGCAGAGATACCTCATTTCCTGGCGCCCTCTGCCTGGCAGGAGCTCGACTCGCTGGTAGCCGAAGGCGACTACTGGGAGATGCTGCTGCCGAGCGACTTCGCTCGCCCCTCCGATGCACTGCGCGAGCTTGCGCGTGAGCTCGATGTGACGCGTCGCGACGACCCCTTAATGCTGGTGCATGAGCTGAACCAGAAGCTCTACGACTACTTCAAATACACTCCGAAAGCAACGCGCGTCGACTCGCCTATCGACGAAGCCATCATGGCGCGTGAGGGCGTCTGTCAGGATTTCGCACACACCATGATCGCGCTGGTGCGGCTGGTCGGCATTCCCTGCCGCTATGTTTCAGGCTACCTGTACCAGCGCGAGAGCGAGCACGACCGCTCGGCCATGGACGCGACCCACGCATGGGTTGAAGTTTTCCTGCCGTATCTCGGCTGGGTCGGCTTTGACCCAACGAATAACCTGCTGGCGCATGAGCGCCACATCCGCACTGCACTGGGGCGCGACTACGCGGACGTACCACCCACACATGGCATTTATCGCGGTCGCACCAAGAGCGAGCTCTATGTTGCAGTCAAGGTGGACGCGTTCGACGAGCCGCCGGCGCTTGACCGTGACATGCCCATCCCCGAGGACTGGTCGATCATGGTCGAGAAGGCACAGGAGCCGCCGCAGCAGGCGTCG
Organism: uncultured Acidobacteriaceae bacterium; assembly: GCA_964252445.1. Classification (GTDB taxonomy): domain Bacteria; phylum Acidobacteriota; class Terriglobia; order Terriglobales; family Acidobacteriaceae; genus EB88. The sequence goes on from CAXUND010000003.1 coordinate 66,548, forward strand.
CCTCTGCTCGAGTTGCAGCAAATGCAACAGCAACAGTGACAGCGTTCACAGTTGCTTCACTGGAGCCTACTGTCTTGAGCTTCAAGGACTTCTTCGGAAACGAACCGTCCGTGCGCCACCTGCGGGAGGCGCTCGCGTCCGGGCGCCTGCCGCATTCGCTCATCCTCGCCGGCCCACGCGGCGCGGGCAAATACACGCTCGCGCTGATGCTGGCGCAGGCCGCCAATTGCCTCGACCCAAAGCTGACAGGCGATCTGCCGGACTTCTGCGGCTCCTGCCGCAACTGCACCCGCATTTCGACAGCCTCCGACCTCGATGCCCGCGTCGCAGAAGCTGTCGCCGCGCGCGAAGAATTGCGTGAGACAGACAAGAAAGAGACCCGCGTCCTCATCCAGACGCACCCGGACGTACTCGTCATTCCTCCCGATCCGCCGCAACTGCTGATCAAGCTCGGGCAGGTGCGCACGGTAATTCGAAGCGCCTACCGCATGCCTTCGGACGCGAAGCGCGCCTTCTTCATTTTCACTGCAAGTACTTTCATGAAGGAGGCCGCCAATTCCCTGCTCAAGGTGCTGGAAGAACCACCCGAGCACGCGACGCTCATCCTGCTTACCACCAACATCCAGGAGCTGCTGCCGACCATACGCTCCCGCGCGAGCGTCGTCCGCTTGGCGGCGCTCCCGGTCGAAGAGATCGAATCGCTGCTAGCCGTGCGGCATCCCGAGCGGAAACAGCGTGCGTTGATCGCACGTCTCGCGCAAGGAGCCGTCGGGCAGGCGCTCGGCTTCGATCTCGAAGCGTATCTCGCGAGCCGCGTCGACGCGCTCATCATCCTCCGTTCCGCGCTGCGCGAGTCTGATCACTCCACGCTGTTCAAGATGACCGAAACCTACCGGGCGGGCGCTGACGGCCAGGAGAAGACCACGGCGCTGATCCGCGCCATGCTGGCGCTGCTCGAAGACCTGCTGCTGATCAAGGCGGCGCAGGCATCGCTCATCCGCAACATTGATCTGTCGGCAGAGATCGCATCACTCGCCGAGGAGGTCAGCTTCGAATGGATTGAGGCTGCCGCGCGCTCGCTCGCCCAGGTCGAAGCAGGCATGCGCCGCAACCTGCTACGCTCGCTTTCGCTTGACAGCTTTGCAACCAGTCTCGCCCGCCTGTGATTTCGTCCTAGGCGAACGACAGCTTCTCGGCTACGATTACGGCAACGCTTACGGTTACTTCCTGGAATCCTGCCCTGTGGCGCGCCATGCCGCATTGCATTGTCGCTCATCTTGGATGACGAGGACCGCTGTGTCGGAATCGCACATCTCCATCCCGGTTGAAGATACCCTGCCGGCATCGCAGCGCAAGCTGGTGCGGCCTGTACTCCCTGATCAGCTGCACCGGCTGCAGCGCCGGGAACCTTCCCCACTCTTGGCGCACCGGGAAGGCGGGGCCGGCACTCCGCAGCGCAGCAGCCATGCAGAGGTCTTCTACTTTCAGAAACAGATGCAGGCGCAAACGCCCATGGTCTTTGTGCTTGAGGATGGCGAGCGTATCGAGGGCATCATCGAGTGGTATGACGCGCACTCGATCAAGGTGCGGCATACCACTCGCACTCTGATCTACAAGGCGGGCATCAAGTACCTCTACAAGGCGGGCGAAGCCCACCCTTAGGATCAAGCCCGGCGCGCGGCCTTTTCCAGACGATCGCGTATGGCCACGCCAACTCCGTCGGCACTCGGCACCGGGCAGACGATCATCGCCACGCCTGCTGCATCAAGCGCGCGCAACCCTGCAAACAGACGCTGCGCCAGCTCATCGAGGTTCGACCAGCTTCCCCAGCGAAAGCTTGAGACACCCTGGGGTGCCTCGAACTCGTCCGGGAGCATCACGCCCACCGCCCCTTGCGCCTGCGCGATTGCCGATCGGAACGCCGCCTCGCTCTCTACCAGCACGAGCCGCGCGCGCGGCGCATAGTGCCGCATGCCTATGCCTGGCGAAGGCAACGAAGCAGGCGCGCTGCTGACAGGCACCTCTGCGTAGGAGACCGTCTCCGGCCAGACCTCTCGGATCTGCGCCAGCGTGATCGCGCCCGGACGATACAGCACACAGGGCGTCTCGCATGCGTCAAGTACGGATGACTCGACCCCGCAGTCGGTCGCGCCCGAGTCGATCACCGCGTCGATAGCACCATCCAGGTCGACGAGCACATGCGCAGCGGTCGTGGGGCTGACATGGCCGAAGAGGTTGGCGCTGGGTGCGGCGATAGGCAGCCGGGCCGCTCGGATCAGTGCGCGCGCCACCGGATGCGCGGGCATGCGCACGCCCACTCGCGGACGCCCGGCGGTAACCATGTCGGGCACGGCTGCGAGCTTCGGCAGGAGCAGGGTCAGGGGTCCGGGCCAGAAATGCTCGATCAACATCCGTGCCGCGGGCGGCACATCCGCGGCCAAGAGCGTCAGCATGGCTCGATCCGCAATGTGCACTATCAGCGGATCCCATGATGGCCGCTGCTTGGCAAGGAAGATCTTCTCGACCGCGGCCGCATCAAGCGCGTTTGCTCCCAGCCCGTAGACGGTCTCGGTCGCAAAAGCTACCGTGCCGCCGCCGCGCAGGATCTTCGCCGCGACCAGGAGCGATGCCGTCTCCGGCGCCTCGCGCGCCACCTGCAGGCGCAGCGTGTTCGTTCTCATTCCTCGATTATCGGACTTATACTTGGGCATGAGTGCGATCGAAGTAGAAGTGAAGTTTGTCGTCGACGATGGTCCTGCACTGGAGGCGCAACTGACGGCACTCGGCTTTGTGCTGGTCACCCCCAGCACCTTTGAGCGCAATGTGCTCTACGACACATCGGAACACACCCTGCGCACCAGCCGCTCCATCCTGCGCATTCGCCACTACGGCGAGCGCTGGGTGCTGACGCACAAGTGCCTGCCGCGCGACTACGCCGCCTCCGAACGGCACAAGCACCGCATCGAGACCGAGACTGCCATCGAGGACGGCGCTGCGCTTGATAGCATCTTCCACAGTCTGGGCTACCAGCCGACGTTCGTCTACGAGAAGTGGCGCACAGAGTACGCGGACTCGGTGGGCCACTGTATGATCGACCGGACGCCGATCGGACTCTTTGCCGAGCTGGAGGGCCCGGAGGAGTGGATTGATCGCATCTACTCGGCGTTGGGCCTGGAACCCTCCGCGCTCTCCACCCTCAGCTATGGACGCTTGTTTGAAGAGTGGCGCACACGCTCCGGAAGCAGTGCGCGCAATCTCGCGTTCGACGAAATCCCGGCGACTACTTAGTCGCGAGAAATCGATCGACCTGGGGCGCAAGCGTTGCGAGCTCGCAGCCCGGAGCCAGGTGCCCGCAATCCGACTCGAGCACAATCGTCTGTGCATGGATCAGCTTGGCGAAGCCGAGCGCAGGCAGAGGATTCACCATGTGATCCTGCCGGGCATTGACGATCAGCATCTTCGCCTTGATCCTGGGCGCGACCTGATAGAGCGATTGTTCGCTGCCGTCGCCGTGCCCGATGTCGTGATGAATCATGGCGCTCAACTGGCTGAGATAGTCGTTGGCATCGCTGCCGTTGTTGGCCTCGGTGGCGAGCTGGTGGAAGAACTGCGGGAACTGCTCGCGCGTGGTGTGTTCCGCGCGAAATTCCGGCGTCGCCAGGTTCATCGAGTGCAGGTAAGCGACCATCGGCATCTTCGGGCGAACGGTATAGCGGCCCCCGTGAAACTCCGGATCGGCCTTCAGCGCGTCGGCCTCCGCTGTCCACAGCAGCAGGTCGTACGAGCTTAGCTGCGGCGAGCCAACAATGGGGACGGCAAGGTCCATCATCTCCGGGTGATCGGCGACCCACTCGAAGGTCTGCATGCCGCCCATCGAGACACCCATGACCGCGTGCAGGTGCGTGATGTGAAGCTGCTCGGTCAGCAGGCGATACTCGGACGAAACCATATCGCGAATGGTGTACGCGGGGAAGTCCGGCCCATGCTGCGCGGTGCTGTTTGAAGGCGAGCAGGAGACGCCGTTGCCGATCGGATCGACGACGATGACGAAGTACTTCGCATCGTCTATCAGCTGAGCATGGCCGATGTAGGCAGAGACATCTCCGCTGCGGCCGGTAAACCACATGGGGAAAAGAATCGCGTTGGATTTGTCCGGTCCAAGGCTTCCGAAGGTGCGATAGGCGAGCTTGCAGTTGTGAATGGATTGGCCGCTTTCAAGCTTCAGGTCGCCGAGCGCGGCGTATTTAAGCTCCGGCAGTTGCTGCGCCCGCGCAAGGCCCGTGAGACAAAGTGCCAGTGCGAATCCGATTCCGGCCACTCGCTTCATGCTCGACCACTCATATCTTGAACGCTCATTTCCGAAAAGTCTGCGATCTTCGAGAACTCTGCCAGTACCCCTGCAATCAGGGCGAGGCGATTGCCGCGAACCGCCGGATCGTCCACCATGACCATCACACGGTCGAAGAACAGATCGACATGCGGGCGCAGCGTCGCAATCTGGGCTAATGCCGACGGGTAGGAACGCGCGGCGCGGTGCGCCTCGACGACAGGGACGAGCGCTGTGGCGGCCGCGTACAGTGACTGCTCTGCAGCATCGGTGAGTAGGGCCACGTCGACCGAAGTTGCGGGTTCGAGCGACTTCTCAGCAGCCTGCCGGAGGATGTTTTTGCTGCGCTTGAACGCGGCGGCGATGGCGTTGAAGTCGTCGCTGGCGCGAACGGATGAAAGTGCCTCGGCCCGTGCAAGCGCGTCGCGGACATCGTCCGCATCCGCTGCCAACACGGCCTTCACCACGTCAAAGACGGCACCACGCACATCGCGCAGGTAGAACTCGACCCGCTCGGCGAGAAAGGCGGACACGGCGGGATCGCCGGTGCCGGTCACATCTGCCAGCGTCAGCGGCAGGACGCCTTCCGCGAGGATTTTCACGATAGCGTTGCCGGCACGACGGAGCGCATACGGGTCTTTCGAGCCGGACGGCGCAAAGCCGATCGCGAACATATCCATGATGGTCCCGATGCGGTCGGCGAGGCCGAGCAGTTGACCCTCAATCGTCGGCGGAATGGGATCACTCGCGGAGGAGGGCTGGTATTGCGAATAGATCGCCGCTGCTACAGCTTCCGAGTGGCCCTGCGCGCGCGCGTACAGGCCGCCGACGATGCCCTGCAGCTCGGTAAACTCTTTGACCAACTCCGTAGTGAGGTCGGTCTTTGCGAGTCTCGCGGCAGTTGTGAGGGATGGTTCATCGACGATCGCGGCGCGGGAGACAACCAGCTGCGCCAGACGGTTGACGATCGCGGAGGTACGCTCGGTCTTCGCATGATAGCTGCCGAGATCCTTGTGGAAGGTGACCGCCTTCAGCATCTCGAATCGATCTTCAAGCGATATTTTTTGGTCAAAGTTCCAGAAGAATCGAGCGTCGTTAAAGCGCGCCCGCAGTACGCGCTCATTGCCGTGGCGAATGATTGACGGGTCGTCCACAGCAGTGTTGAGCACGGCCAGAAAATGCGGCGCCAGCCTGCCGACAGCATCTTCGACCGCGAAGTATTTTTGGTGATCGCGCATGACCGTGACTAACACTTCTTCGGGAAGTGTAAGGAATTCAGCCTCGAAGCTGCCTAGGACGGCTGTCGGCCATTCGGTCAAGTGCGTCACCGCGTCGACCAGCGGCCCGTCCTCACGCCACCGCAGGCCGGCTACCGTGCGCGTCACGCGGTCGAGCGCCTTACGGATGGTGTAGCGGCGCGCCGACACGTCAGCCATGACGCAGGCTTTCTCGAGCGAGGGAAGATAAGTGGACGGGCGTGTGATGGTGATGGGCGCAGCTCCGTAGAGGACACGATGTCCGTAGCTGAGGTTTGAAGCGCGGACGCCTGCGAACTCGAACGGCACTGTCGCCCCGTCCAGCAGCGCCAGCAGCCACTTCACCGGGCGCACAAAGCGCTCCGGCCTGCCTGCCCGCCAGTACATGTTTTTGGCCCAGTAGAGTGCGGCGATCTCTTTCGGCAGCAGCTCTGTGAGCACCTCAGCCGCAGCGCGCCCGGGGCGATGGATGCGCGCGGAAACATACTCGCCCTTGGGCGTGGTGATCTTTTCAAGCGCCTCCACTGCTACGCCGGCCTTCTTTGCAAATGCCTCGGCAGCCGGAGTTGGCGTCCCGTTCTTGAAGGCGATCGACCAGCCCGGCCCAGACAGCTGCTCCTCGGCATCCTGCTGCGCAGTCTTCACTCCAGCGACGTGTACCGCCAGCCGACGCGGCGTCGAGTAGGTAATCAGCGCGATGCCGGTCTCACTCAGCCGCTCGCGAGTCAACAGCTCTGCCGTCCGTCGGCCCAGTTCCGCCTCGGCTGAGGCGATCATGCGCGCGGGTATTTCCTCTAAGCCTATTTCCAGTAAAAACTCGGCCATGCCTTTTCTTTCTAAGTCACTTTCTCCAACTAATCACCACGTCGTCGTGAGCAAAGCGAAGGGTCTACGTTCGCCTTTGACTTACCGGAGCAGACAACGCAAAAGCAGATCCTTCGCTCCGCTCAGGATGACAGCGTAGTAGCGGCTTCACGCCGCAGCCCGCTGCGCCGCGTACGCTTTCGCCACCCCAACCACCAGCGTGCGAATACGCGCCATCACGGCGACACGCTCAGTCACCGAGATAGCGCCGCGTGCGTCAAGTAAGTTGAACAGGTGCGAGCACTTCAGGCACAGCTCATAGGCGCCCAAAACGGGCAAACGCGCGATGTTGATCTCGGACGCGGGCGACGAGGCGCCGTCATGCACCAGGGCATCATGGTGCTTCTGCTGCCCTGCCGCTTTCTTCTGCGCATCGTTGAATGCAGCCAGCAGCGTCGCACACTCTGCCTCGTACAGATTGAGGTGCTGCCATAGCTTGTCGACCTCCGCCGCTTCAAAGTTGTAGACCGAGAGCTGCAGCTCCTCCTCGAGTCGCATGTCTCCATAGGTCACTGCAGCGCCGGTCTTCGCATCGCGCGCCCAGATGATGTTGTAGATGGAGTCTACATCCTGCAGAAAGCCCGCGATCCGCTCAAGCCCATAAGTAATCTCCCCGGTGATCGGGTCCAGGTCCATGCCGCCGCACTGCTGAAAGTAGGTGAACTGCGTGATCTCGAGTCCATCCAGCATCACCTGCCAGCCCACGCCCCAGGCGCCTCCCACTGGCCACTCCCAGTTGTCCTCTTCAAACTTGAGGTCATGTTCCCGCAAGTCGATCCCGAGCGCTTCAAGCGACCGGAGATACACTTCCTGCACATCCTCGGGCGGCGGTTTCAGGATCACCTGAAACTGCGTGTGCTTGTAGAGGCGGTTCGGATTCTCGCCATAGCGCCCATCCGCCGGACGGCGCGAGGGCTGGGCGTACGCGAGCGCAACAGGCTTCGGCCCCAGCACACGCAGAAAAGTTTCCGGCGACATGGTGCCCGCGCCGACCTCGATATCAAAGGGCTGCTGCAGCACGCAGCCGCGCTCGGCCCAAAAGCTTTGCAGGCGAAAGAGCAGTTGCTGGAAGGTGAGTGGAGCAGGAGGCACAGAACTCCCAGGGGCAGATAGCGTCTGCCATGAGAGTGATTCTATACGCCGTGTGAACCCCCCAAGCAGCAGGGCGCAACGTGCCGGACGCCTCTGTCCGGCGGGCGCCTGAGGAGCTGCTATTTCAACAGGCTCCTTACTGAACGCTCGGCGAGCACCGGTTGGCGCTCAAGGCAGGCGCATCCGCGGCGCAATTGCGGGACCATCCTATCCTTCTCGTGGGTGCTCGCGTCCGCTTCAGGCGGCAGAAACTTCAGCGTTACCACCCGCTCCAGCTTCAGGTCCTTCGCGCGGTACACCACGCCCACCCGCCGGTACCAGCAATGCCGATGACCAGGTAAGCATACCCGACTGTTTCACCGGGGGCGTAGGAGCCTCGAACCTGCTGCATGGGCGCGACCCTCTGGGGAAGGAGTGATCGACGTGGAATGACCGGGCCGGTAACCGCGAGCATGCGCCAGCTTGCAAGGCCGGCATTCAAGCCGACGATATCACAGCGACTGTAGAAAAGAACTGCTCGGTCCGACACGGCGGGGCCTGGTTGACGAGCCTACCCTCCCAGCCGGCCGAGCGCCACCGCTGAGCTGAGCCGGCCCTCCAGATGACGTTCTAAGTTGTGTACAGCGAACCGGCGCAAATCGGTAGCGCGGTTTCGCGGCCAGTCCTCGGCCGCAAAATTGCCGGCTGGGGCGTGGAAGATACGCCCGGCAAGCTGCAGCGATTCAGCCGAGAGCGCTGGGCTGCCCAGACCGCGATGCGCCTGACACAACAATCCATCCTGTTGCTGCTGCCACCAGGCCGGACCGGCGGCGAAGCTCGCCGTGCATACCGCACAGCGATTCAGGTCCGGCATCCAGCCCATCAGACGGGTCATCCACAGCGCGAAGTAGGTGACCGGCATCCATACTCGCCCGGAGCGTGTCTGCTCCAGCACCGAAAGCAGCAAGCGAAAAATCGCATCCTGCGGGTCATGGTCCGGCAGCATCTCCTCGAGCACCTCGGCATAGAAGGACAGCGCGGCGACCCGCGCGTAGTCGATGGGATCGGAGAGCGGCGAACGGAGGATCTCAAACGAGTCGAGCCGCACTAACTCCTGCCGGGGACGCGTGGCATAGCTGGCTCGCACGTAGGTCATCGGCTCGAGCGCCCCGCCAAAGCGTCTGCGTGATTTCGCCGCCGACTTGGCGACTCCGCGCAGCTTACCCTGGTCGCGCGTGAGCAGCGAGACGATCTGGTCCGCCTCGTGCACCGGCCAGGTACGCAGTACGACCGCCTCTGCCTGGTGGGTGCTCACGCTTCCAGCATAGAACCATCGATGCGAGTGGCCTCTAGAGAAAGCCTCTTGATTCTCTGCGGCACGTGTTGGATCTCCGGTTCTAGTTTCATGGGACTCTTTCAGGCTACCTTTCGCATCGTCCGCCAGCGCTCGCCGCGGCTCCTGAAGTTGTGCACAAACACGTAATCCCAGGGAATCGCGAGATAAACCAGCACGACCAGCGAGACCGCAAAATGGTGGGCTTTGTGGCTGATCCTGGTCCCTCTACCGCAATGGAGAGCCGGTCATGTTGACGAGGCGCTGACAACCGGTGAGGATTGCCCGGTGCCGCGAGCATGGCCAGGAGCTGATCTCCTCGAAAAATTGAAGTTTCATCTGTCACATGTCATATCTAACTGACACGTGTCGACAAGTTAAAAAGACAAACAGGCTCATAGGTGGAAGTCTGTCCGATGGCTTCCCGAATTTGGGCCTGCAGGTGCCCGTCGCGACGCGCTCCTAGAGCAACACGCTGCTCTGTGTGCGGCCGGAAACCAGTCGAGTAGTTGAGCTGCCGCCTAGTCAGTTCCAGACGCACGGTCTACCGACCTGCCGCGCTGATCAGAAACAATCCATGTCATTTGCACGCTTTTGCAGGAGACGCGGGTGAAGAACTTCGGCAAGTATGGAGCCATAGGCTGGCAGACCTTCCGCATTATGCATCGTTCGTGGCTGGACGAGACCGGAGCTCCGATGAAGGTTCAGCAGGAGCCGATGCGACACGCTTCTATCCAGACGACGATGAACGTCTATGGACATGTTGTCATCGAAGAGCGAAGCGAAGGGTCGTAGAGATGGTGCTCAAGCCGTTGAGAGCCTAAACTCCGCATTGCTATTGGGAGTTTATGGAAGTCTGCGATAGTTTCAGACACTTGTAACTTAAGCTCAAATAGAACCTTGATTGGTTGCGGGGGCAGGATTTGAACCTGCGACCTTTGGGTTATGAG